>NZ_CP036295.1:2980000-3251440 GCF_004801255.1 Desulfovibrio desulfuricans
GCAGACTTCCACACACAGGCGGCAGCCTTTGCAGCGCTCTTCCATGAATACAACTCTTGACATTTCAGCTCCTTGGAATTCCATACCCGCCTTGTGAAACACTCAGCGAATAAGCATGGCATCCCCATATGAAAAGAACCGGTATCCCCTTTTCACGGCCTCGGCGTATGCCGCAAGCACACGCTTGCGCCCCGCCAGGGCAGAAACCAGCATGATCAGGGAAGATTCAGGCAAATGGAAATTGGTCAGCAGACCGTCAACAACGCGAAAGGGCCTGCCGGGATACAGGAATATGTCTGTCCAGCCGGTAAAGGGTTGCACCCTGCCGCACAGTTCGGCCACGCCTTCCAGAGAGCGCAGGCTTGTGGTGCCCACGGCAATCACGGGCCGTCCCTGTTGCTTGGCCTCGGCAATGGCCCGCGCCGTCGCCTCGGGAATTTCCACATATTCCCTGTGCATGCGGTGCCCGCGTATGTCGGCGCTGCGCACAGGGCTAAAGGTTCCGTACCCCACATACAGGGTTACGTCTGCCCACTGAAAGCCTCTGGCTTTCAGAATTTCACGCATTTCGGGGGTAAAGTGCAGCCCAGCCGTGGGCGCGGCCACAGACCCCGTCTTGTCTTCGCGGGAATAGATGGTCTGGTAGCGGCTCAGGTCTTCCTCCGCATCAGACCGCTTGATGTAGGGCGGCAGCGGTATGTGCCCGGTGGCGGCAAAGGCCCTGGAAAGGTCGCCGTCCCAGGCCAGGCGCACGCGGCGGTGGCCAAATTCGCCCGATTCAAGCACGGTTACGCTTATGCCCGCGCCAAATTCAAGGTGCTCGCCGTCGCGTATGCTGCCGCCCGAACGGATGAGCCCTTCGACCTCGGCGCTGTAACCGCCAAGTTTGTCAGGCCGTGCCCGCTCAAGCACGAGCGGCAGCGGCGTGAGCAGCAAAAACTCCACCTTGCCGCCGGTAGAGCGCGTGCCCAGCAGCCGCGCCTGCAATACGCGCGAGTTGTTGGCCACCAGCAGCGCCCCCTTGGGCAGGCAGTCGGGCAGGTCGCTGAACTGCCGGTGCTCAAGGTCAAGCGCGCCCTCGCGCGGCATGACCAGCAGGCGGGAAGCCCCGCGTTCCTCTGGCGGAAACTGGGCTATCTGTGATTCCGGCAGTTCAAAATTATAGCTTTCGAGAAAAAAATCCGCTTCCTCAGTGGGCATGATACATGGGCCTCGTTAATGCACCCCCCGTACCGCGGGCTTGTCAGCATGCGGTTGAGGGGCTAGTGTACTTGGGTTGCTTCCGGGGCGTTACGCGCCGGGAGGAGGAGATTATAGCCATGCAACGCCCGCTTGTCATCCTTGCAGTAAGCCTGCTTGCCGCCCTGATAGCGGGCTGTACCTCTATGGAAATAAGCAATCCCTTTTCCAACGACCCCCTTACGGGCGGAGTCGATACGGGCAAAAGCCAGCTTTTGGGAGTATCCATTCCTGCTGGCATGCAGAAGTTTCCCACCCACGGCTACCAGACCTCCGGCGCCGGTGGCGCACAGGGGCTTGAAATATTTCGCGGCGATGCCGACATGGGCTTTGTAGCCCAGATCATGTTTACCGGCCTGCAAGGCCAAGGCTGGCATCTGCGCATGGCCCAGCGCAAGGGCGTGCGCGCCGTATACGTGTACGAACGCGGCTCTACCCTCGCCACCCTGACAGTGGAGAGGGAGGCCGTGGGCACGGTGCTGGCCATCTGGGTTGCAGACCGCATGCCCGACGGGGCCACCCTGCCCATGCAGGAAAACACCGGTTCCAGCGGCTACGGCGGCAGCAACGGCAGCAGTGGAGGCACGGGCGGCTACAGCGAAAGCACGGGCGGCGGAGGCATGAACACCACCCCAAAACCCGGTTTTACCGAAACCTGGGGGGGCGGCAACAAGGGCGGCCTGCAGGAGCGCAACCTATGAGTGAAGCAAAAAGTGGTCTGAACACCCCCTTTGACCAGAGCACCCACTTTGAACGCAAGCGCCTGCACCTTGGCGTGTGCGGTTCCATTGCCTGCTACAAGGCCGCCGACCTGCTGCGCGCCTGGACGGGAATGGGCATCCATGTTTCCGCCACGCTCACGCCCGGCGCACGCCGTTTTGTGACGCCCCTGCTGTTTGAGTCGCTGGGCGCCCTGCCCGTATACGAAGACATGTTTTCGCCGGGGCAGGATGTTTTTTCGCACCTTGAGCCGGGGCAGCACGCCGAGGCCATGGTAGTTGCCCCGGCCTCGGCCGACGCGCTTTTTCGTCTGGCGCACGGCGCTGCCAGCGACATGCTGGCGGCGCAGGCTCTGGCCTTTGACGGGCCGCTGATCATCGCCCCGGCCATGAACCCCCGCATGTGGAGCAACCCTGCAACCCAGGCCAACATAGACATTTTGCGCCAGCGCGGCGCACGCGTCGTGACCCCGGCCTGCGGCGGCACGGCCTGCGGCGAGCAGGGCGAGGGACGGCTGGCCCCCCTGCACGACATTTTTCTTGCCGCCTTGCGCGCGCTTGCCCCGCAGGACATGGCCGGCAAGCGCGTCATGGTCACGCTGGGCCCCACCCGCGAGGCCTGGGACGGCGTGCGCTTTTGGTCAAACCCCTCTACCGGCCTTATGGGCGCGGCGCTGGCGGTATGCGCGTGGCTGCGCGGCGCGGAGGCGACGGTTGTCAGCGGCCCCGGCGTGCGCGTGCGCCTGCCGCGCGAGATAGCGCGCGTGGACGTGGTAAGCGCACGCGACATGTTCGAGGCGGCCTCCGGCCTTTGGCCCAACATGGATATGGGCATGTTTACCGCTGCGGTGGCGGATTTTTCGCCCCAGCCCTTTGGCCCGCACAAATTCAAAAAAATCGATGCCCCCGACGGCCTCACTGTGGCCTTTACGCCCAACCCCGATATTTTGCGCACCCTCGCCCATGGCCGCAAACCCGGACAAAAAGTGCTGGGCTTCGCCGCCGAGACGGCCCCCGACATGAAGGCCCTGCTGCCGCTGGCCCATGCCAAGCTACAAGGCAAAAAGGCCGATGTGCTGGCCGCCAACCGCATTAATTCCACCGACAGCGGCTTTGGCACGCCCACCAACGCCATGGCCGTCGTGGACGCCGCAGGGCATGAAGAAATCTGGCCCACCCAAAGCAAGGCCGATGTGGCCTGGGAACTGTGCTCATGGCTTTTGCGTTCGTAAACCCTATCAGCGCACTGTGGCAGCGCCGGGGGCTTACCACCCTGCTCATGCCCGAAGGCTACAACGCCTTTGCCGCCCCACAGCAGGAACACGCCCGCGCCGTGCACGCCAACGGTCAGGCCGCGCCGCGCCCAGGGCAAGCGTATTCGGCGCAACCGCGCGCGGGCCAGCCCGTGCGCGAGCGTCAGCCGTGGCCGCAAAGCGCCCCGCAATCCGCAGCGGGAATGCACGGCGGAGCCAATCAGGACACGCCGCCCCGGCAGCGGCCCCAGACCGCAGGGCAACCCGCCCCGCAGGCGGCTGCGTCGCAACATGCCGCCCAAAAGCCGGACCAGCGGAGCGCCGTACAGCCCCAGAGCAATGAACCCCGTCAAAGCGCGGACCAGCCTGCTGGTTCTTCGTGGCTGCCGCTGCCGCCTCACGTGTGGCCAGCGCCCTGGCAGACGCGGCTCACGCAAACCCGCCCCGGCCCCGTGCTGTGGACATACTGGAACCTGGGCCCCGACCTGTGCGACCCGCAGACCCCCGGCAGGCTTGAACGCCGACTTTTTTTGCAGCGCCTGCTGCAGGATCTGGGGCACCCGGCGGGCACGCATACCTTTTGGCCTTCGTGCCTGCCGCCGGATCCCGCCGCTTTGCCCGCACCAGATGCGGCCGGAGTGGATCAGCCCTATGCGGCCAACCCCGATGTTTTCTGGTCCGGAGCCATGCAGCTCAAAGCCAGGGGCGTTGTGGTCATGGGTTCCGCAGCGGCCAACGCGGTGGCGCTGCCCGGCGGGCTTCGCCCCCCGCAGCAGATCCGTCACAGGGGCAAGCTTGTGTGGGTGCTGTGGGACGTGGACAACCTGCTGCGGTCTGACCAGCGCTACGCCTCCATGCTGGCCCTGTTGCGCGAAGCCCTGCGCCATATTTTGCGCTAGCTGACGCCTCACCTTTATGCGCCGCGCGCCAGCCGCAAACGCTGACGCCAGATTCCGCCGCGCCATGGACGCGGTGCTCAGGAGAATGTTCTCTCATGTTTATCGCGCTTGGACTGACCTTTCTTGGTATGGCCCTGGGCTTTTTGCTGCGCGGGCAGCCATGGATTACCTGGCTGATCCGTTGCGTCACCCCCGCCATCATGCTGCTGCTTTTTGCCCTGGGCATCTCTGTGGGCGGCAATGAAACGCTCATGCAGTCCCTGCCCCGCCTTGGCGGCGCCGCCCTTGCCCTCACGGCGGCGAGCATCCTGGGCTCCTTTGCCTGCATGGCGCTCGTAAACCGCTTTTTTCCCCAGTCTCCAGCCCCCGCGCCGCTGACGGGCAAGCCTGATGCCAGCAAGAGCACCAAACCGGAGCAGCAGGCATGAAGGGCAGCCTCATTATCCTGTTTTTTTTCTGCTCCGGCGCGGTGCTGTCCCGTCTGGGGCTGATACCGGCATATCTGCTGGAGCACGACTGCACGGTGTACGCCCTGTGGCTGCTCATGCTGCTTGTGGGCATTTCAATCGGTTCAGACCGCAGGCTGGGCGAGATTTTGCGCACCCTGCGCCCGCGTGTGCTGCTGCTGCCCCTGGCCACCACGGCAGGAACCTTTGCGGGCACGGCCCTGGCGAGCCTGTTTCTGACATACAGCGTGAGCGAATGCATGGCCGTTGGGGCCGGTTTTGCCTACTATTCGCTGTCGTCCATCTTCATCTCGCAGTACAAGGGCGCGGAGCTTGGCACCATCGCGCTTATCAGCAACATCGCCCGGGAGCTCGCCACCCTGCTGCTCACGCCGCTGCTGGCGCGTTACCTTGGCCCGCTCATGCCCATCGCCTGCGGCGGGGCGTCCACCATGGATACCACGCTGCCTGTCATTACCCGTTACTGCGGCAAGGAATGGATATTTGTTTCCATTGTCCATGCCATGATACTTGATTTCAGCGTGCCCTTCTGGGTGATTTTTTTCTGTACGCTTTAGGATGCCAGATCCGCGCTGCGGCAAAGCCGCACCTGCCCCTCCACCCGTGCCCATCCTGCTGCGCGCGGGCGGACGAGACCCCGCCCATCGGCGCAATACCTTGCCAGATCGGCCAAAAGCGCTCACTATGAACGCAAGCCTGAAAACAGACCGTTGGAGGAACTGCTCATGGCTCGCATGCGCTCAGCAAAACAAAAACTCAGAGAATGTCTTTTAAGCCAGCAATGGCGCGAACACCTTGACGAAATTTCCCAAGGCGGCCTTGAAAACGTGGGCCCGCTCTTCTCCTTTTTGCTGCTCGGCCCACTGACCATGCACCGCGCCGCCGTCGCCCTCGGGCAGATAACGGCGCTGTTGGCCAAGGATCAGCCGGAAACGGCCAAGAACATCGTCCGCCGCCTCATGTGGCACCTCAATGAAGAATCCGGCAACATAGGTTGGGGCATACCCGAGGCCTTTGCCGAAATTCTCGCCGCCAGCGAACCCCTGGCCAAGGATTTTCACCGCATCCTTATCAGCTACATCATTGATTTGGGCCGCGACGACAACTATTGCGACAACGACACCCTGCGCCGCTCCTGTTACTGGGCCATTGGCCGTCTGGCTCAGGCCCGACCGCAGTTGTGCCTCTCCGCCCGGCAGTGGCTTCTCAAGGGGCTGGAAGACGTGGATATGGTCTGCCGGGGCATGGCCGCATGGGCGCTTGCCCAGCTGCCGCCCGACCTCATGGACGCTCCGGCCTTGCGCCGCCTGGCCGAATCGGGCAACACCGCACCCTGCGAACTGTTTGACGGTGAGGAAGTCTACGAAAAAACCGCCTGTCAGATCGCTGCCGAAGCCCTGGCCCGCAGCCAGAAATAGCGCCAGGCCTCTGCGCTCCGCAAACCCCGGCGCGCAGCTGTCGCACACGGGCCGTGCCCGTACCGCAGAAGCTGCGACGCAGACGACATTGACAACATTTGAAAAACAAAGCTCCCCCGGAATCACGATTCCGGGGGAGCTTTGTTATGTCAGCCGCCAGAGGCAGCCGGTCAGTTACTCTTCGGCCAGAGCGCGCACGGGGTCGCCGTAGGCGTCCTTAACCAGTTCCTTGGTGTTCATGAGTTCGATCCAGCGACGGATGGTGCCCACAAGCACAAAGACCATCAGCACCATGACCAGGCAGGCCAGGAAGGCAAGCAGATACTTGCCGCCGGGGACGTAGGTCTGGGTGACCTGCAGATAGCCGGCCCAGAAGGTCACGGCGGTCAAAAACACGCCGGGGATGGCCGTAACAAGGCTGAGCTTGCCACGGTTCATGCGCAGCAGCATGGACGTGCAGACGATCAGGGCGCAGCCGGCAAGCAGCTGGTTGCTCAGACCGAACAGAGGCCAAATGTTGCTGATGTTGCCTGTGTACATCAGGTAGCCCCACATGGACGTGAAGATAAAGCTGGTGATGTACACGCCGGGGGTCCAGTTCTTGTCGCCAAAGGGCGCGTAAACCTTGCCCAGCATTTCCTGCAGGAAGAAGCGGCCCACGCGGGTACCGGCGTCGATGGCGGTCAGGATGAAGACGGCTTCAAACATGACGGCAAAGTTGTACCAGTACGCCATCAGGTGGTCCATGTAAGGGATCTTGTGGAAAATGTGGGCCATGCCCACGGCCAGGGAGACCGCGCCGCCGGGACGGGCGTGCAGGTTCAGGCCGATCTTTTCTTCAAAGAAGCCCAGGTCCACGGTGTTCAGCGCGGGGTGCGCGGCAACCAGCGCGCTGAACTTTTCGGGGGTGGCGTTGATGGCAAAATAGTCGCCGGGCATCAGGGTGCAGGCGGCGATCAGGGCCATGATGGCCACAAAGCCTTCGGTAAGCATTGCGCCGTAACCGACAAAAAGGATGTCGCGCTCGTTGCCGATCATTTTAGGCGTGGTGCCGGTGCCGATGATGGCGTGGAAGCCGGACATGGCGCCGCAGGCAATGGTAATAAAGATAAAGGGCATGGCCGGGCCGCCGATCACTGGGCCGCCGCCGTTGAAAAAGGGCGTAACGGTGGGCATGAGCAGGGTGGGCTGTACAAAAACGATGCCCACGGCCAGCATGAGGATGGTGCCGATCTTAAGGTAGGTCGACAGGTAGTCGCGCGGAACCAGCAGGAACCACACGGGCAGAACGGAAGCCAGGAAGCCGTAACCGGCAATGGCCAGGGCCACGGTGTTGCGGTTCCAGTCAAAGGCCCAGCCGAGCACATCCTTTTGCATGAGGTCATGGCCGCTCAGAATGCCGACAACCAGCAGCACCAGACCCACAAGGCTGGCCAGCAACACGCTGTTCTGCTTGAAGCGCATGATCAAACCCATGATCATGGCGATAGGCATGGTGATGACCACGATAAACAGCGACCAGGGCGCGTTGTGCATGGCGCTGATGCAGGCCAGCGAAAGACCGGCCAGAGTCAGAATAAGAATACACAGAACGGCGATGCCCGCCACGGTACCCGTAACGGGGCCCACTTCGCGCTGGGCGATGGACGAAAGGCTCTGCCCCTTGTGGCGCACAGAGGCAAACAGCACCACCATGTCGTGCACGGCGCCGCCGAGCACGCAACCGATCAAAATCCACAGAGCGCCGGGCAGGTAGCCAAACTGCGCGGCGAGCACGGGACCCACCAGCGGGCCGGCGGCGGCGATGGCGGCAAAATGGTGGCCGTAAAGCACAAATTCGTTGGTTTTAACGTAGTCGTGGCCGTCAGCAAAACGCACGGCCGGTGTAATGCGGCCAGCATCCAGTTTAAGTACCTTGTTTGCCAAAAAGATGCCGTACACGCGGTAGGCGATGGCAAATATGCACAATGCCGCAAATACAAGCGTCAGGGCATTAATGTGCTCCAAACTTTCCATCGTTTTTCTCCCTGTTTTGTTCTTCGGGCCGCAGCCAGACAGCCCGTTCCAGAGTCACTCAGCTGCTGCCTCCGACAAATTCTGCTGAATTTAGTAGGACGACGCACAGTCTGCTTCCTCCTTGCCAATGCGTCGCGCAGTAACAAAGGCGACCGACCAGCAACCCCCTGTTTGCTGGTCAACATTGCTAATCATAGGTTTTCCTACTTCTCGAACTACCTCGAATACACCCCTGTGTCCATACAAATGTCCCCAAGAGGGTCGCGTCACGTTTCCTGTAAAATAGCAATCCGTAAAAATTCTGCGTGGTTTACACAAAGGCAGTTCTACCCCGGTGCCATTATGCAGTGTAATCCGCAACTATCGAAGAACGCCGACATTCATTCACTGCCCCCCAGCAGCGATGTGAAAATTTTCACTCTTTTCGTGAATTCACGCAAGTGTTTTTGTTGTGTGTGCACACAACCGGCAATCCGTTTTTTTGCGCACAAAAACGCGGGGCACGGCGCCGTTTTACTTGCATTCCTTTGGGACAGGGCCTACTCTATAAAAACCGGCTGGGGGAGCCTTCAAAGGCTGAGAAAGGGTGAAAGCGCCCTGACCCCTAGGATCGCACAGAAAAATGCGATTCTGCACCTGACGCGGATAGTACCGACGAAGGGAAGCTGGCCAACCTGCTTTGTTGCAGGATTGTGCTCGCCCGCAGCCGTAATGGTTTTGCGGGTATTTTTTTGCCGTTTGGCATCCCCGCAAATCCATTACAACCTCAAACTTGGAAAACGCCCCTTGGGTGTTTTCTTCTGGAGGCGCGTATGGAAGTCACAATCAACGGGGAAACAGAATCCTTTGCCAAGCCGTGCAGCGTAGCCGACATGCTGGCCGCGCGCGGGCATGACGCCCAAAGGGTTGTCGTCGAGCGCAACGGCAGCATTCTGCCACGCGAGCTTTTTTCCCAAACCGTGCTCTGCCAGGGCGACAGCCTGGAAATAGTGCACTTTGTGGGCGGCGGTTAACCGCGTCCCACACTTGACGGCGCACCATTTATTATCAGCACATTCCAGATGGAGAGCACAATGAACGATTCTTTCATTCTCGGCGGCGTTACCCTTGCGAGCCGTCTTTTTATCGGCACAGGCAAATACGGCACAGACAGTCTTATCCCCGCCGTGGCTGAGGCCAGCGGCGCGGAGGTCATCACTGTGGCCATGCGCCGCGTGGACAAGCAGGCCGGCGAGCAGCAGACGGCCCAGGGCATCATGGGGCACATCCCCTCGCATATGCGCCTTTTGCCCAATACATCCGGCGCTCGCACGGCTGACGAAGCCGTGCGTCTGGCCCGCCTGGCCCGCGCTGCCGGGTGCGGCGACTGGATCAAGATTGAAGTCATCTCCGATACCCGCCACCTGCTGCCCGACGGCTACGAAACCGCCAAGGCAACGGAAATTCTGGTCAAAGAGGGTTTTACCGTGCTGCCCTACATCAACCCCGACCTGTACGTGGCGCGCGCCTGCGCGGCGGCTGGCGCAGCCGCGATCATGCCGCTTGGCGCGCCCATAGGCACCAACCGGGGCCTGCGCACCACGGAGATGGTAGGCATCCTGATTGAAGAGATCGAGCTGCCCATTATAGTAGACGCAGGCATTGGCCGTCCCTCGCAAGCCTGCGAGGCCATGGAAATGGGCGCGGCCGCCTGCCTTGTCAACACGGCCATCGCTTCGTCCAGCGACCCGGTTGCCATGGCCCGCGCCTTTGGCGCTGCGGTCCGGGCCGGGCGCGATGCATGGCTTGCCGGGCCGGGCGCGGTACGGGCGCAGGCCCAGGGGGCCGAGGCATCCTCGCCGCTGACGGGGTTTCTCCGTTAACGTTCGCAATACATAGCCATGTTGACAGCCAGCCTTGCCGCTGGCAAGCCGACCGCTTATTTATAAGGATTACACATGGAAACTTTTCAGGAATATCTGCAGGCCTGGCCGTCAGCCCGCAGGGCCGAGGGAGCCGCGCGCGCCACTGAGGACGACGTGCTGGCCGTGCTGCAAAAAGAACTTCTGCAGCCCGCCGACTTGCTCACCCTGCTCTCGCCGGCCGCTGCGCCGCACCTTGAGGCCATGGCCCGCCGCGCGCGCGATCTGACCCTGCGTTTTTTTGGCAGGGCGGTGAACATCTTCACGCCGCTCTATATCTCCGATGTCTGCACCAACCAGTGCCGCTACTGCGGCTTTAGCGCCAAAAACAAGCAACCCCGCCGCCATCTGAGCATAGACGAGGCCGCCGCCGAAGCCGATGCCATTGCGGACAAGGGTTTTCAGCACATTCTGCTGCTCACTGGCGACGCGCGGCATTTGTCCTCGCCGCAATATATCGCCGACGCGGCTCACCGCATCAAGCCCCGCTTTGCCTCGGTGGGCGTTGAGGTGTACTCCCTCACTACCGAAGAATATCAGCTGCTTGTAAAGTCCGGCGTTGACAGCATGACCATGTTTCAGGAGACCTACAACCCGGACCTCTACGCATGGCTGCACCCGGTCGGCCCCAAGCACGACTACGGTTTCAGGCTCAACGCACCGCAGCGTGCGGCAGAAGGCGGCATACGCTCCATCGGCGTGGGTGCGCTGCTTGGGCTTGAATCGTTCGAGCAGGATGCCTTTGCCACCGGCCTGCATGCATGGTGGCTGCAAAGACGCTACCCCGGCGTGGACATAAGCGTTTCCATACCGCGCATCTGTCCGCACGAGGGCAATTTTGACGTGCAGCACGCCGTGGACGACCGCCATCTGGTGCAATACGTGACAGCCATGCGCTGCTTTTTGCCGCGTGCGTGCATCACCTGTTCCAGCCGCGAAAGCGCGTTCATGCGCGACCATCTCGTCCCCATCGGCGTAACAAGGGTTTCCGCAGGGGTTTCCACGGCCGTGGGCGGCCGCGCCACGCAGGACATGCACAACCCCGGCCAGTTTGAAATCACCGACCACCGCAGCCTGGAAGAAATGACGGCGTCCCTGTCGGGCATCGGCTATCAGGCCGTACTCAAGGACTGGGAACACCCGGTAGCCGTTTAGCCTGTCCCCCCGCCACGCGGCCCGCCGGAGCAAACCCGGCCCGCCGCGTGGCGGGGGCTGGCACGTCCGCAACAGTCGCGATACAGAGGTATCCGTATGCAAAACGCACTTCATACCGGGCTTGCCCGCTATCTCAGCCCCGCCCAGCTGGAGACGCTGCACGCCGCGCGCATCGGCGTTGCTGGCGCAGGCGGTCTTGGCTCCAATGCCGCGTTGATGCTTGCCCGCTGCGGCATCGGCAACCTGCTGCTGGTGGACGACGACGTGGTGGACGCCTCGAACCTCAACCGCCAGCAATACTGGCCCAGGCATGTGGGCCGTCCCAAGGTCGAAGCCCTTGCCGAACTGCTGCTGGAACTCAACCCCGATATGACTGTCGAAACCCGGCGCATGCGTCTTGACCAGCGCAACATACCCACGGTGCTCTCCGCGTGCCCCATCTGGGTAGAGGCCTTTGACGGCCCGGACGACAAAACCCTGCTGGTTGAGGCCGCCCTGCTCGGGGGCTACCGCATCGCCAGCGCTTCGGGCCTGGGCGGATGGGGCGGCAAGGCGATGAGCAAACGTCAGCTTGGCAACCTTGTGCTTGTGGGCGACTTCAGCACCGATGTACTGCTGGCCCCGCCTCTCGCCCCCCGCGTTACCGAGGCTGCGGCCCTGCTGGCCGACGCCGTGCTTGAAATGGTGCTTGGCGCGCAAGAGACGGTCTGAGCAGCGCATTGCTGCACCGACAAAAAAAACAGTTCCGGCCTGACGGCGGCGCAGTCTGCGCCCTGCCAGGCCGGAACTGTTTGTGCGGATGCCCGCAACCGCGCTACACTTTCAGTTGCGCGGTCAGATCTTCAAGCTTGCCGGTCAGCTCCTGCAGCTTGCCGGTTTCCATATTGGCCTGGCCCATGGATCCGGCGGCATCAGCCACCATGCTGTTGACCTGATCAATAGTGTGGGTAATCTCCTCGCTGGCGGCGGACTGCTCATCGCTGGCGGCGGCAATGGCCTTGACCTGCCCCACGGTATCTTTCACCGTGCCCACGATATCATCAAGAGCTTCGCCCGACTGTTTGGCGTAATCGGTAGCCTGCACGACCTGCTGCACGGCATTGTCCATGGAAGACATGCTTTTGGCTGCGCTTTGCTGGATGGCATCGATGGCGCGGCCCACATCGGTGGTGGAGGCCATGGTCTTTTCAGCCAGTTTGCGCACCTCGTCGGCCACCACGGCAAAACCCCGACCGGCCTCGCCAGCGCGGGCCGCTTCAATGGCGGCATTGAGGGCCAGCAGGTTGGTCTGGTCGGCAATATCCGAAATGACGTTCATGATTTCGGTAATGGCGCGGGCGTGCGATTCGAGCTGGGCCATGTCCTGACGCAGGTCGAGAGAAACCTTGTGTACGTTTTCGATGCCGTGCAGGGCGTTTTGCACCACTTCCGCGCCGGTGGTAGCCTTGGTCATGGTATGGGCGGAGGCTCCGGCGGCCTTGTCGGCGCTGATGGCCACTTCCTGCACCCTGGCGTTCATGTGCCCCATGGCCGAGGCCGCCTCGCCAAGCTGGCCGGCTGCCAGCGCGGCATTTTTGTCAGACTGCCGGATGCTGCCGGTGAGGGCCTCAACAATTTTGGCCAGCTCGTCCATGGTGTCTTCCAGCGCCTGGGCCACACCGGCCATGCGCTGGTTCTTTTCGGTAATTTCGCGCTGGGCGTTGTTAAGGGCGGTCATGTCAACATACACGCACATGCCGCCGATGCATTCACCCTCGGAGTTGTAGATGGGAAACACATTGGCCAGCACATTGACCTTGCCGCCCTTGTGCCCGCCGATGGTCACCTCGAGGTTTCTAAAACACTCGCCCGTGGACATGCTTTTGCCCACAGCGGTCTTGCGGGTGGGGTCATTGTAAAACAGTTCGGCCAGGGTTTTGCCAAGACAGGACTCAATGCTGCCGTCTATTTCAAGCATATTGAGGCATTCCCTGTTGGTGCTGAGCGCACGCTCTTTGGGGTCGACCAGCAAAAAAGGCATGGGCAGGCCGCGCAGGATGCCCTGCTTGTACTCCTTGTCGTATTTGTAGACCTGCCGCAGGTCGTCAAGGCTTGCAAACAGGGGGGCAAGGGCCGGATCCACCGATTGCACTGCGCTGCCCGGTTTGGCAGCAATGGCGCATGCAGCGTCAATCGATTCACGCACCGCTCCGCTCCAGAGCACTCGCCCGGCGGCAAAAGCCCCCAGAGCTGCTGCGAGGCCGCATACCGCCAGGCCCAACACCAGCAAACCGCTTAACTGCGCTGCGCCAAAACCCAAACACGCGGCAAGCAGCGCCGCCAGGCAACAGTACAAAAGAAACTTGAGATTCACAGAACTACCTCTCTTTCAAACATATTCAAGCCGTGCACGCAGGCGGCCCTGCGGCTGCCTGCCAACATCTGCAAAACTGACGCAACAGGTAGAAGAAAAAGCTGCGTCAACATTACTATCTCAGTCTGTACTTCGGCAGTTTTTATAAAAAAATTAGATTTCCGAAAAAGATTGCGTCTTTTTTGTCATTTTACGATATCAATACTCCATCAATCAAGCTGCGGCAACGCACCCTTGCCATATATTGCCAGTATCTCACAAACATCTTGACAATTTTTTGGGGCCAAGATACTGAAACCCATTCAAAGCAGTTGGCGTTCGCGTCGCTGCTACATCCTGATGCGGAACGCAGTTCCTGCGGGGTGGCCTGAATGGGCCCCCTTTTTTTTGTCCTTACGACAGGGCGAACCCGCCAGGTAAGCGCACCTGAAGCGCAAAGGAATGCTCTAAGAAACGAATGACCGACGACGCACTCAAAGAAACCATCGCTCGCCTCGCCGAACCCTTGGCAACCTCACTGGGTCTGGTTATCTGGGGGGTGGAGATCGTCCGCGCCGGACGCACCTTGGTTCGGCTTTTTGTGGACGTGCCGTTCAACACGACGCCTGACCCGCAGGCCGACACCGCCCTCAGCGCGAACGACGACACCGATGCGCCTGCCCTGGTCGCGCTTTCCGCCACGCTGGACCAGTGCGAAGAAATTTCGCGTCATATTGGTCTTGCCCTTGAGGTGGAAGACACCATTCCTGAAGCATATGTGCTGGAGGTTTCCACCCCCGGCCTCACGCGCCTTTTTTTCAGCCTTGACCAGATGCGCCACTACATGGGCGATGTCGTTGAAGCCCGCCTGCTCAGGGCTGTGGCCATCAACGAGAGCTCGCCGGAAGGTCCCAACCCCTCGCACGGCGGCCCCCGCCGTCTGTGGCGGGGCGAACTGCTTGCAGTGGAAGACGCGTCGTTTACCCTGGCCCCTGCCATCATCTCGGCGGAGGGCGAGGTAACCCCCGAAGCCCTGCCCCCGGTGTGCATTCCCTGGGACGCGGTACGCAGGGCCAGCCGCATGTATATTTTCAGGCAGCCGCAAAAACCGGGCAAGAGCCGCGCCAACACCCCTGCCAGCAAGGGCAAGGCAGCAGACAAACCCGGCAAGACAAAAAAATCAAAATCCAGTGGTTCTGAAGAGAACCCGTAAAACCTGACGCAACTGCACGCTCGCTCGATGAGGTCAGAGGCCCTGACCCCCCGCGAAAAGCAGAAACCAGAGATATTTACGCCGCAGCGCCAGCAGCCGGAGGCACCCATGAATCTTGAACTCAAAAAGGCCATTGACCAGATCAGCAAAGACAAGGGCCTTGACCGCAATATGCTCATCGACACGCTCGAAGACGCCGTGCGCACCTCGGTGCTGCGCCGCTTCAGCGAAGATATGGACGTTGAAGTAACCTACAATGACGAAACGGGCGACATTGAGGTCTATCAGTTCAAAATCGTCATGGACGACGACGACGTTGCCAACCCCGACACGCAGATCGAGTATTCCGAAGCGATCAAGCACGATCCTTCCGTGCAGGTCGACGACGAAATGGGCTTCCGCGTCAAGGTGGAAGACCTGGGCCGCATTGCCGCCCAGTCGGCCAAACAGGTGATCATCCAGCGCATGCGCGATGCAGAGCAGGAGATCATCTATACGGAATACAAGGACCGCGTGGGCGAGATCGTCTCCGGCATCGTGCAACGCCGCGACAAGGGCGGCTGGGTAGTGAACCTGGGCCGTACCGAAGCCATTTTACCCCGCGAGGAGCAGATTCCCCGCGAGCACTACAAGCGCGGCGACCGCGTGCAGGCCCTCATCATCGAGGTGCGCCAGGAAGGGCGCGGCCCGCAGGTGGTTGTCTCCCGCTCGCACCGCGACTACATGGCGGCGCTCTTCCGCCGCGAGGTGCCCGAAGTGGACGACGGCGTGGTGCAGATCATGGGCGTCGCCCGCGACCCCGGCTCCCGCGCCAAGGTCGCCGTGCTCTCGCGCGAGCGCGATGTGGACCCCGTGGGAGCGTGCGTCGGCGTGCGCGGCTCGCGCATCCAAAATATTGTGCAGGAGCTGCACGGCGAGCGCATCGACATCGTCGTCTGGAGCCCCGACATAGCCACCTATGCCCGCAACGCCCTGGCCCCGGCCCTGGTTTCGCGCATTGTGGTGGATGAAGAAGAAAACCTTCTGGAAGTCATCGTGCCGGACGACCAGCTTACCAACGCCATTGGCCGCAAGGGCCAAAACGTCAAGCTGGCCGCCCGTCTGCTGGGCTGGAAGGTCGATATATTTACAGAGACCCGCTACAACGAGGCCAATGCCATCGGTCACGGCCTTGAGCAGGTGGCCAGCGTGGCGGAAGTTTCCATCGAGGCGCTTCTGGCTGCGGGCTACAGCTCGCTGGACAATCTGCGCGAGGCCACGGACCAGGAACTCTCCGACAAGCTCACCATCAGCGCGGCCCGCATTGCCGACCTGCGCTCGGCCATCAACTTCCTGGCCCCGATTGTAGAAAGCACCCCCGAGTCCTCGGCGGTGGAGCTGGCTAAGCCCACCGCTACGGAAAGCGGAGATGCAAAAGAATAACGCTGCGCCCGTTGAAGGCGGGGAGCAGGCCTGTGATGGGCCGGAGCGCATGTGCGTCATCTGCCGCCGCCGCTTTCCCAAGGCCGACCTCGACCGTCATGTGCTGGCGGAGCAGGGAATTTTGACTTTAGACGCAGAAAAAACCAGACCGGGCAGAGGCTGGTATATATGTTCCGATCCTGAATGCGCGGCAAAGTTCGCCAAATTCAGACCCGGAACACGGCGCAAGGGGGGAAAACATGTCTGATGATAAGATAAAAATTAAGGATCTTTGCGGGGATATCTCGCAGGACTCCAAGGATGTACTGCGTGCCGCGCGTGAGCTCGGCCTGCCGGTAAAATCCGCTACCGGTTCCGTCACCTCAGAGGAGGCCACTCGCTTGCGCGATTACTTTGCCGAACAAAAACAGGTTGATGCGGAGCGCACCGGTTCGCACCCCAGCGTTATAGTACGCCGCCGCCGCAAGGACTCCCCGCAGGAAGCGGAATCCGCAGCGCAGGCGGCCCCCGCTGCCGCGCCGGTCAAGCCTGACGCCCCCAAGGAAAATACCTCCGTGGCCGAGCCCGTGGCCGAAGCCGCCCTCGCCGCTCCGGTGGAAAAGCCCGTTGCGCCCAGGGCGCAGGTTGCAGAAGCACAGGCCGCCCCCGCTGCCGAGCCCAAGGCGCGCATCGTCAAACCTGCCAAGGTTATTTCGCCCGCCCGCGTCATCAGCCGCCCCAGCGACCGCACAGAAGCCGAGGCCGAAGCCCCGGTCGCGCCTGCTGCCCCGGTTGTCGAAGCCCCCGCGGCTGCACCGGCCGCCGTTGCGGAAACCCCGGTGGAAAAATCCCAGGCCGACAAGGCTGAACAGCAGGACAAGGCCGCCAAGGCCGCCCGCGTGGCGCGCCCCGACGCCTCGGCCATGCCCGAAGGTTCCTCCGCGCCCACGCTGCCGCAGCGCGCGCCCGAGTCCCGCGTTACCGAAGCTGGCAACAGCGACGACGGCGCGGTTGTCCGTCGCGCTCCGCGCGGCGAGGCCCCCTCGGCCCCGCAGGTTCGCATCATTTCCCGCCCTGTGCCCGGCGCCGCTCCCCAGCAGGAAGCCCGCCCCGCACGCACGGGCGACAGCCGCCCCGGCGGCTATGGCGCGCCCAGAGACGGCGCAGGCAGACCGCCCCGTCCCGGCGGCTTCCGTCCCGGCGGCGATGGACGCCCCGGCGGCGCTCCGCGTCCGGCTGGCGGCCCCCGTCCCGCTGGTCCTGCTGGCGGCTTTGGGCAGCAGGCTGCGCCTGCCTCGCCCTCTGACACCCGCGACGGACAGAGCAAAAAGAAACGCCTCAAGGGTCGCCGCACCGTTGATTTTCAGCAGGGTGATTTCGGTCGCCGCACCGACGACGACGACAGCGGTCGTTTGAACAGGGGCAAGGGGCGTCGCAAGACCGGCCGTTCGGCGGTCGTGCCGCAGTCCACCCAGCCCCTCAAGGCGGCCAAGCGCAAGATCCGCATTACCGAAGCCATCCGTGTCGCCGACATGGCCCACCAGATGGGCCTTAAGGCCAACGAGATCATCAAGGTCCTGTTTGGTCTCGGCATCATGGCCACCATCAACCAGACCCTGGATATCGACACCGCCACGCTTGTGGCCGCCGAGTTTGGGTACGAAGTTGAAAAAATCGGCTTTTCTGAAGACGATTATCTGGTGCCCAAGGAAGTGGACGCGCCCGAAAGCCTCAAACCGCGTCCGCCTGTGGTCACCATCATGGGTCACGTTGACCACGGCAAAACCTCGCTGCTCGACGCCATACGCAAGTCCAACGTCACCAGCGGCGAAGCCGGCGGCATCACCCAGCACATCGGCGCATACCACGTAAAGACCAAGCGCGGCGAAATCGTGTTTCTTGACACTCCCGGCCACGAAGCCTTCACGGCCATGCGCGCCCGTGGCGCTCAGGTGACAGACCTTGTTATTCTTGTGGTTGCCGCCGACGACGGCGTCATGGAGCAGACCCGCGAAGCCATCAACCACTCCCGCGCCGCCAATGTGCCTATCATGGTGGCCGTGAACAAAATGGACAAACCCGGCGCCGACCCTGACCGCGTGCTGCGCGAGCTGGCCGAGCTGGGCCTGCAGGCCGAAGAATGGGGCGGCGACACCATTGTGGCCAAGGTTTCGGCCAAGAGCCGCATGGGTCTCGACGAGCTGCTCGAAATGGTTGCCCTGCAGTCCGAAATCATGGAACTCAAGGCAAACCCCGACAAGCCCGCCCGTGGTCACATTGTGGAAGCCAAGCTCGACAAGGGCCGGGGACCCATCGCCACGGTGCTCATTCAGGAAGGTACGTTGCGCCAGGGCGACAGCTTTGTGTGCGGCACCTTCTCTGGCCGCGTGCGCGCGCTCATGAGCGACCAGGGCAAAAAGGTCAAGGATGCAGGCCCCTCGCTGCCTGTTGAAGTGCAGGGTTTTGAAGGCGTGCCTGAAGCCGGTGAGGAATTCTTTGTGGTCACCGACGAAAAGGTCGCCCGCCGCATCGCCGATTCGCGCGCCGTCAAGCAGCGCGAACGCGACCTTGCCTCCGAGTCGCGCGTCACCCTTGAGACCTTCCTGTCGCAGCGCAAGTCCGATCAGGAGACCCTGACCCTCAACCTTGTGGTCAAAGCCGACGTGCAGGGCAGTCTCGAAGCCATTACCGAGGCCCTCAACAAGCAGAGCACCGACAAGGTGCGCATCAACGTGGTGCACGGCGGCACAGGCGCTATCACGGAATCCGACATTCTGCTGGCCTCCGCCTCGCAGGCCATCATCATCGGCTTCAACGTGCGGCCCACCTCCAAGATCAAGGATGTGGCCGACCACGAAAACGTGGATATCCGCTTTTACGAAATCATTTACAAGCTCGTGGACGATATCAAAAGCGCCATGGCGGGCATGCTTGCCCCTGTGCAGCGCGAGGTGTACCTGGGTCAGGCCGAAGTGCGCGATACCTTCAGCGTGCCCAAAGTGGGGCTTATCGCCGGTTCGTATGTGGCCGACGGCAAAATCGCCCGCAATGCCGGTGTACGCCTGCTGCGCGACGGCGTGGTTGTCTACACGGGCAAGATCTCGTCGCTCAAGCGCTTCAAGGATGACGCCAAGGAAGTCGTCAAGGGCAACGAATGCGGCGTGGGTCTTGAGAACTTTAACGACGTAAAGATCGGCGACATCATCGAAGCCTTTGAAACTGTCGAAGAGGCCGCCACTCTCTAACACCGAGATATACGGAAGGGAGGCCGCACCCCCGGCCTCCCTTCCTCTTTTGGCAGCCTGCCCGCCGGCAACGTCAGGCATGGCCCAAGTATCTGCATCTGGCCGCGCTCGGCTACGGTTTCAAGGCACTGTCGCCGCCTCCCCCCGCAGCGCGACAATCCTGCAAACGCCTGCCGCCCGGCGGGAATCCAGCCTATGACCATGTTTATGGCGGTTCTTACCGTAGAATTCAGCCTGAACGGCAACGACAACCTCAAGGCAAAACGCCGCGTTGCCAACAGCCTGAAACAGAAAACAAGAAACAAATTTAATGTCGCCATTGCCGAAGCGGGAACAGAAGACAGCCTGACCCTGCTGCGCTTGGCGGTAGTGTCCATTTCAAACAGCGAAACGCATCTGCGCAGCCGCATGGACAAGTGCGCGCTCATGATGGAAGCGGTTTGCCCCGAAGAAATGGTTGACAGCCAGGTGGAGATATATGCAGCCGACTGAACTTATTCCCCAGTGCTTCCGCCAGGGAGCGGAGCGTATGGCCAGGGCCTTTGGCGAGCTGGATCAGGTCATTGTGGCCGCCCATGTGAATCCCGACGGCGACGCCGCTGGGGCCGTGGCGGCTGCATGCCATGTGCTGCGCTCCATGGGCAAGGAAATAATGGCCTACGCACAGCCCGGACTGCCCGGCTACCTCGATTTTTTCCCCATGCCCGTCGTGGTGCACACCACGCTGGAGCACCCGCCCTTCACGCCCCGCTGCGCCCTGCTGCTTGACTGCGGCGAGCCCGACCGCCTTGGCCGCGAGCTGGCGGCGCGACTGCCCGGGCTTGTGACCGTGAACATCGACCACCATCTCGGCAGCGACGGCATGGGCAGCGCGGCCAACTGGGTTGAACCCCGCGCGGCGGCAACTGCCCAGCTTATGGCCTACGTGGCCCTTGCCGCTGGCCTGCCCCTCACGGGCGACCTGGCCACAGCGGTGGCGCTGGGCATCATTACCGACACCGGCGGGTTTTGCCACGGCAACACCAGCGCCGACGTACTCTACCTTACGGCCCACATGGTTGAACACGGCTGCGATATCGCCCTGCTGCGCGAACGCCTTGAAAACACCTGGAGCCGAGGCCGCCTGACCCTTTGGGGGCAGCTGCTGCAACGGGCGCGCCTTGAGCGCGGCGGCAGCGTGTGCTTTTGCCCCGTGTATCTTGAAGACCTGCGCAAATGCGGGGCCCTCAAGGAAGACCTTGAAGGCTTTGTGGAACAGCTGCGCCGCCTGCGCGGCGTGCATGTGGCGGCCGTTCTGCGCGAGGATTCGCCCGGCAGCTGCAAGTTCAGCCTGCGCTCATACGGCTCGGTGGATGTACGCGCGGCGGCGGCCCGGCTGGGCGGCGGCGGCCACCGCAACGCCGCTGGCGGCACGGTGCGCTCGCCCATGGATGCTGCAAGCGTGCATCTGCTGGACGCCATTGCCGCCGAGCTGGACGAAGAAGGCGTGGCCTGACCAGCCGGATAACGGACAATTGCCCGCATGGCGTTTTTGGGGTCTGCCCAGAAAGCTTTGACGACGATATTTTTTTGACTTATGCCCGCTCTGCGGCTAAGGTAAGAACTTGCGTATGAGTATGACCAAAGCGGCTGTTGCCGCACCCAGCACCACAGACCGGCAGCCGGAAAAACGCTCCGGGGCGGCCCAGTTGCCCCAGCAGCACGGCATCCTGGTGTTGCGCAAGCCCTCCGGGCCCTCGTCGGCCCGCTGTCTCACCGCCATCAAGCGCCTGGGACAAAAAAAAATAGGGCATGCGGGCACGCTCGACCCTTTGGCGTCGGGCGTACTGCTGGTTCTGCTTGGGCAGGCCACCAAGCTTTCCGGCCATTTGCTGGCCGGGGGCGGCAAGGTGTACAGCGGTACCCTGCGGCTGGGCCAGACCACCGACACCTGGGATATTGAGGGCAAGGTGGTGGCCGAAGCGCCGTGGCAGCATGTGAGCGAGGCTGACGTGCGCCGTGAGATAGCTGCATGGCTTGCGCTTACCGAACAGCCCGTTCCGCCGTATTCGGCGGCCAAGCATGAGGGGCAGCCGCTGTACAAACTGGCGCGCAAGGGCGTGGACGCCCCTGCCAAGGTCAAACGCATGCAAATTTCACTGGCGGAAACCCTCGATGTGAGGCTTCCGCTTGTGAGCTTTCGGGTCGCTTGTAGTTCTGGCACCTATATACGCTCCCTGGCCCACAGCTTGGGGACGCGCTTAGGGTGCGGAGCCGTGCTCACAGAACTGACCCGGGAGTATAGTCACCCCTTCGGCCTCGACGTGGCCCGCGACCCTGCGGACTTCACGGCTGACCCCGCCCTGTTGCCAGGTTGCGTGCGCCCCATTGCAGAGGCGCTGCCCCACTGGCGCAAGGTTGAGCTCACGCCGGATGAAGCGGCTCGCGTGCGCAATGGCATTGCCGTGCCCTGCCGCCCCGATGCGCCCGCCAACGCGGATGCACCGGAGCAAGGCGCAACGGCTGCCGAGCCTGTGGAAGGCTTTGCGCTGCTGCTGGAACAGGGCACTGCCCTGGCCCTGGCGCAGCTCGAAGCCACGCCTGCGGGACCATGTTGGACCGTGTTGCGGGGACTTTGGAACTAACCCCGACTATCAAGGAGTACTGCTGTGGTAATGGATGCCAGCGACAAGAAAGCCGTTATTGATGCCCACGCCAAACACGAGGGCGATACCGGTTCTCCGGAAGTTCAGGTGGCCCTGCTCACCGCCCGTATTGAAGACCTTACCGGTCACTTCAAAGAACACAAAAAGGACTTCCACTCGCGCACCGGCCTGCTCAAGCTGGTTGGTCGCCGCCGTAACATTCTGAACTATCTGAAGAAAAAAGACGTTCAGCGTTACCGCGCTCTTATCGAAAAGCTCGGTCTGCGCAAGTAAGACTGTGTCGCGCAAGGGGGAGCCAGCGCTCCCCCTTGTTGCTTGAATCAACACCCCCAAAGGGTACAAACGCGAAGAAGGGGGGTCCGGGAAAATCAGGCAGAGGCCAAAGGCCGAGGATCTGCCCGCTTTTGCCGGAATCCCCTTCGCACTACGCAAAGGAATTTTTATGTATCAAGATATTTTTACTCCCACTAGGGTTACCGCCCAGGTCGGCGGCAAGGAAGTCATCCTTGAAACAGGCCGCATGGCCAACCAGGCCCACGGCGCAGTATGGATCCAGTGCGGCGGGACTGTGGTGCTGGTCACCGTATGCTCGCAGCCGCTCGAATTCGACAAGGGTTTCTTTCCCCTTACCGTTGAGTACTCCGAAAAGATGTACGCCGCCGGTCGCATCCCCGGCAGCTTTTTTCGCCGCGAGATCGGCCGTCCCTCCGAGCGCGAGACCCTGGTTTCGCGCCTGATCGACCGCCCCCTCCGCCCGCTGTTCCCCAAAAAGGGCCTGAACGAAGATGTGCAGGTGCTGGCCAGCGTTATCTCCGCCGACCAGGAAAACGACTCGGACGTGCTGGCGCTTACGGGCGCTTCGGCAGCAGTCATGCTGTCGCCCCTGCCTTTTGACGGCCCGGTGGCCGGTGGCCGTATCGGCCGCGTCAACGGTCAGTTTGTGCTCAACCCCACCTTTGAGCAGCAGGCGCAGAGCGACCTCAACATCGTGTTTGCCGCCTCTGCCGACGCCCTCACCATGGTCGAAGGCGAAGCCACCTTTGTGCCCGAAGAAGTCATCATCGACGCGCTTGAATGGGGCCGCCAGCAGATTCAGCCTCTGGTCGCCGCCCAGCTCAAGCTGCGCGAACTGGCCGGCAAGCCCAAGATGGAATTTACGCCTCACGCCGAAGACCAGGTCTTGGCTGCCCGCGTAAAAGAACTGGCCCTTGCCGCCGGTCTGGAAGATGCCCTGCGCGTGCCTGAAAAGATGGCCCGCAAGGACGCCCGCAAGGCCGTTAAAGAAAAGGTCATGGAAAACCTCAAGAACGACCCCGCCTGGGCCGAAAACGACGCCCTCAAAAGCGTGGGCGACATGCTGGGCGACCTAGAAAAGAAGCTGGTGCGCGCCCGCATCGTCAACGAAGGCACGCGCATCGACGGCCGCGACACCACGACCGTGCGTCCCATCCAGATCCAGACCGGCCTGCTGCCCCGCGCCCACGGTTCGGCCCTGTTCCGCCGCGGCGAAACCAAGTCCATGGTGGTAACCACCCTTGGTTCGTCCACCGACGAGCAGCGCATGGATTCGCTGACCGGCGACGTGACCAAGCGCTTTATGCTGCACTACAACTTTCCGCCCTTCTCTGTGGGCGAGGTCAAGCCCGTGCGCGTGTCGCGCCGCGAAATCGGCCACGGCGCGCTGGCGGAAAAGTCGCTGCGCCCCGTGCTGCCCGCTGACGCCGCGTTTCCCTTTACGCTGCGCGTAGTGTCCGAAACCCTCGAGTCCAACGGTTCTTCTTCCATGGCTGCCGTGTGCGGCGGTTCGCTGTCGCTCATGGACGCGGGCGTGCCCATCAGCGCTCCCGTGGCTGGCGTGGCCATGGGTCTGATCAAGGAAGGCGACAAGTTTATCGTGCTCACCGACATCCTCGGCGACGAAGACGCCCTCGGCGACATGGACTTCAAGATTGCCGGTACTGCGGAAGGCGTGACCGGCGTGCAGATGGACATCAAGATCACCGGCCTCACCACCGAGATCATGCGCGCCGCCATGAAGCAGGCCCACGAAGGCCGTCTGCATATTCTGGACGAAATGGCCAAGGCCATCGCCGAACCGCGCAAGGAGCTTTCGCGCTTTGCCCCGCAGCACGCCGAAGTGTTCGTGAACCCGGACATCATCCGCCTCATCATCGGCCCCGGCGGCAAGAACATCAAAGCCATCACCGCAGCCACGGGCGCCTCGGTGGACATCGAAGACTCCGGCCGCGTTTCCATCTTTGCCCCCACGGCAGAAGCTCTGGAAAAAGCCCGCGAAATGGTTTCGTACTACGACCAGCGTCCCGACCTGGGCAAAAACTATCTGGCCAAAGTGCGCAAGATCATGGAAATCGGTGCCATTGTGGAAGTGCTGCCCAATGTGGAAGCCCTTGTGCACGTTTCGCAGCTTGACATCAACCGCGTGGAACAGCCCGGCGACGTGGCTCGCCTTGGCGAAGACATGATGGTCAAGGTCATCGAAATCAACGGCGACCGCATCCGCGCCAGCCGCAAGGCCGTGCTGCTTGAAGAACAGGGCCACCCCTGGAACCCCGAAGAAACCGCCCGTCCCCCCCGTTCCGACCGGGGCGACCGCGGCGACAGAAACGGCCGTGGAGACCGTGGCGGACGTGACCGCCGCGACCGTGGCGACAGGCGCTAATATGTTTTGCATGCCGGTCGGAGGCTCTCCGGCTGGCATGCCGACCGCGCGATGAAAGGACTATTTCATGGCCAAAAAAGCTGAAAACAAAATTCCAACCCCCGAACACGAATCCGAAGAGTGGGTTCGCGTGGACAGCAACGGCAAACCTCTGGCCGACCAGGCTCCTTCCGCCGAAGAGCTGGAGGCCCAGCTGGCTGGCGCCAACCGCGCCCACACCGAGACCCTCGGCGACGCTTGGGCTGTGCTTACGGGGCAGAACCCGGCCGCCATCATGGGGCAGATCGCCGCTACGGTCATGCACGAGGGCGGCACGCGTCCCGCGTGGCAGTGGAAGCGCGGCGGCAAGGACCACATCCTGCTGGCCTGGCCGCAGGAGCAGCCCGTGAGGGCTGGCGTGCTTGTGGCAGGCGTTGAGGGCGAAAAGCTCGCCCCCGTCACGGCCACCCCCCTGCTTGAGGGCCTGCCCAACGACCTTACGGTTGAAGAGGTGCACCCCTGGCAGACCGGCGTGGAAGCCAACGTGGCCGTCAGCATGCTTGAGGGCAAAAGGCCCATGTGGTTTTACGACCCGCTCTACAGCCGCGACAAGGACGACCTTACCCCCGGCATCACGCATACGTTTTTGCTGGCCGGTCTGGCCTTTGGCCTGCGCAAGGCCCTGCTTGACGAGATCACCATCACCCAGGGCGCGCGCTACGAGGCCTACGCGGAAGCCTGGCTTGCCGACAACCCCGGCACGACGCGCCTGGACGTCCCCCCCCTCAAGGTGAATGTGAGCAACCGCCACATGATCATGCCTGGCCGCAACTTTTGCGAATACCAGATGCGCGCCACCATTGAGGAAGTGCAGGACTGCCAGCTTGAAAAAATGCCGGTAAAAGTGCTGTACGTGAGTTTTCCGTTTGACGACCGCGAGCCATTGCGCCTGCCGGTGTACGTCTCCAAAATGGTTTTGGGCGATTATGAGCCTGAAGTCGGGCACGAGGTCGATGCCTATGTGTGGCTGCAAGGCCGCATCATTGACATGGACCAGGGTCCGCAGCAATAATATAAAGAAGGGCCGCGCCCCCCGCGCGGCCCTTCATCTTCTGCCGCCAGTCCGTCCTGCCGCCAGCATTTGCGGCGGCCTGCGGCAGAAAGCCCTACGGGGCAAACGGCACTGTTGTACAGGCAACAACCTTGCAGCTGCCACACAGGTTCAGGCCTGATCAATCTCTCCCCCCTCAGTCTGCACCCGCGCGTATCATCCGCCGTGATGTTTCAGCTTTGCCGCCTTGCCGGTCAGAGCGCGGCACTTAACGGCATTATCGTCCATATCAGGCAGCATCCGGCTGCATGCAGCTATGGACAAAGCCCGGCAACTTAGCAAAACTAGCGCCGTACCAACACCGCGTTGAGCAGAGGACATATGCAAGAAGCCCACTTTGCAGCGCCCTTCATGGGCACGGGGCAGTGCCTTGATACCCTTAACCGGGTCTTGGCCGCCCTATCGCCGGGCCATTCGTTTCACGATTCGTTGCGCGAACTGCTGGCGGCACTGGCTGAAGACATGCACTTTGACCGCCCCCACATCGTGGTGCAGGACCCGGAAAGCGGCGAACTCAAACTCTCGCTCTCTTATGGCCCGGCAGACGCGCCCGAGGCGGCCTACGAGCCGGGTTCGGGCATTACGGGGCAGGTTTTTGCCGAGGGCAGACCCATTATTGTTTCCTGTATGCAGGGACGCCCCGACTTCCAAAACCGCCTGTTTGGCCGCAGTCAGGAAGAAATGTCGCGGCTGGCGTTTATCAGCGTGCCCGTGCGCGTTGAAAACGCCGACCAGAGCGAGGTTATCGGCACGCTGAGCGCCGACACCCCCACAGCGCCCGATACGGAGCTCGACCTGCGCTGCCGGTTTCTTGAAACCGTGGCAACCCTTGTGGGGCGTCAGGTGGCGCGCCTGCAGGAAGAAATGGCCCGACAGCACTTTTGCATGCTGCCCGACGAACCCCTCGTCAGCGGCATGCCCGCCTCGGTTATCGCCACTTCCAAAAGCCTGCGTCACGTGCTGCGCCGCCTCACTCAGGCCGGGGCCAGCCGGGCCACAGTACTTTTGCGCGGCGAGTCGGGCGTAGGCAAAGAGCTGATGGCCCAGGCCCTGCATTCCGCAAGCCCACGGCGCTCGCAGCCTCTGGTCATGCTCAACTGCGCCGCCCTGCCCTCAGAACTCATCGAAAGCGAGCTTTTTGGCTGGCGCAAGGGCGCATTTACCGGCGCGGTACAAAACCGTGCAGGGCTCTTCCGCCAGGCGGACAAGGGCACGCTGTTTCTGGATGAAATCGGCGACCTCTCCACAACAGCGCAGGCAAAGGTGCTGCGCGCCCTGCAGGAAGGCGAAATACAGCCTCTGGGCGACGAACGGCGCTACAAGGTGGACGTGCGCCTGGTCTGCGCCACCAACCGCCCGCTCGAAGAACTGGTGGAGCAGGGGTTGTTTCGCGAGGACCTGTACTACCGTATCAACGTCTTCCCCGTGTTTATCCCGCCGCTGCGCGAGCGGCCGGAGGACATTCTGCCCCTCACCGAGCATTTTTTGGGCATGTTCAGCAAGGAATACGACCGCCCGGTGCGGCGCATCTCCACGCCCGCCATCGACCTTTTGCTGCAGTACCACTGGCCCGGCAACGTGCGCGAGCTTAAAAACGTCATGGAACGCGCCGTGCTCATCTGCGAGGATGCAGTGCTGCGGGCTCACCACCTGCCAAGCACCCTGCAAAGCGCCGAGAGCAGCAGCACAGGCCCCACCGGCGGCGGTCTGGGCTTTAACGAAACCATCGCCCGCGTGGAACAGGAATTTATCGTGGACGCCCTCAAAAACGCCCGGGGCAACATCCATCAGGCGGCGCGTGACCTTGGTATAACATACCGTATTATTTATTATAAAATGAAAAAATACGGTATTGACCATCGCCGTTTCGCGCCCTCCTCGCCAACCTAGCAATCCACGGCCCACGCCGGGCTATAGGCATTGTCCCCCAATATAAAGACCCCGGTCAGACAGCTGCAAACCTGTCTGGCCGGGGTCTTTTTTCTGTTGTTTTTAGCAGCAACGCCCGCAAATACCGCCTTCGGCAGAGCAATTATACAAAATTGTTTTAAAAATACGGCAATTTTACAAAATTGTTTTATAGACAACCGGGGCCTGCAATTTTTAATAAATAATTATAATGATTTATATACAAACGCCCTCTGGTACGGCTCTTGCTTATCTGTGAAGTGAAGCAAGTAGCGCGCGGCAACCATGGGGGTGCGCCGCGTGAAAGACAAATGACAGAACGGTCCAAGGAGGCTTTACATGTTCAAGAAAACATTGGCGGCGTTTGCTCTCATGCTCGTCACCCTGTGCGGCGCGGTACACGCCAAGGCAGCGGACGACACCATCAAGGTCGGCATTCTGCATTCGCTCTCCGGAACAATGGCCATCAGCGAAACCACGCTGAAAGACGTCATGCTCATGCTCATTGACGAGCAGAACAAAAAAGGCGGCCTGCTGGGCAAAAAGCTGGAGCCCGTGGTGGTGGATCCCGCCTCCAACTGGCCCCTGTTTGCCGAAAAAGCCCGCGAGCTGCTGAGCAAGGACAAGGTCGCCGCCGTTTTTGGCTGCTGGACCTCGGTTTCGCGTAAATCCGTGCTGCCTGTGTTTGAAGAACTCAACGGCCTCCTTTTTTACCCCGTGCAGTACGAGGGTGAGGAATCCTCGCGCAACGTCATCTACACCGGCGCGGCCCCGAACCAGCAGGCCATCCCCGCTGTGGACTACCTGATGAACGACCTCGGCGTTAAACGCTGGGTTCTGGCCGGTACGGACTACGTGTTCCCCCGCACCGCCAACAAGATCATCGAAGCCTACCTGATTTCCAAGGGCGTGAAAAAGGAAGACATCCTTATCAACTACACCCCCTTTGGCCATTCCGACTGGCAGTCCATCGTTGCTGAAATCAAAAAGTTCGGCAATGCGGGCAAAAAGACCGCCGTGGTCTCCACCCTCAACGGCGACGCCAACGTGCCTTTTTACAAGGAACTTGCCAACCAGGGCATCACTGCCGCCGACATCCCGGTCATGGCTTTCTCCGTGGGCGAAGAAGAACTCTCCGGCATAGACACCAAGCCTCTGGTGGGCCATCTGGCCGCCTGGAACTACTTTATGAGCGTGGACAACCCTGCCAACAAGGCCTTTATCAAAAAGTGGCACGACTTTACCAAAAACCCCAAGCGCACGACCAACGACCCCATGGAAGCCCACTACATTGGCTTTAACCTGTGGGTGAAGGCTGTGGAAAAGGCCCAGAGCACCGACGTGAACAAGGTTCTGAAGGCCATTGTGGGCCTTGAAACCCCCAACCTCACCGGCGGCATGGCCAAGGTTCTGCCCAACCACCACATCACCAAGCCCGTGCTGATTGGCGAAATCCAGGCCGACGGACAGTTCCAGGTTGTCTGGGAAACCCCCTCCGTGGTTCCCGGCGAGGCATGGTCGCACTACCTGCCCGAATCCAAGGACCTGATCGGCGACTGGACCGACCCCATCAACTGCGGCAACTACAACACCAAGACCAAGAAGTGCGGCGGCGCTTCCAAATAGCCGCCACCGTCTGAACCTGTCGCGGGGGCCCGCGTGGCCCCCGCAATTCCCCCCACGGCAGGCCTTTCGGGTCAGCGGCAGCGACCCGGCAGACCAGAAAAAAAGGATATGCTCATGCGCACGGCGCTTTTGCTCTGCAGCCTCATACTGTTCAGCCTGCCTTCGGCAGTGCTGGCGTCCGGCCCGGAACCGGACGAGAATGCCGGGGGCGCGGTTTCGACTCCTTCCGCGTCCCCGGAGCAAATTTTATCATCCATCCTCCCTGCCGATCTGCTCAAGGTGCTGGTAAGCCCCAAGGTTCTGGACAGGGATGCGGCCATTGCCGCGCTGGAAAAGGATGACAGCAGTATTGCCGCGCCACTGCGCGAAAAACTGCTGGAGGCCCTGCTACGCAATACCCTGCTGGCCGACGCCGCCGCCGGAACGCTCTTTGTGGGCGACGATGCCGGTCAGGCGCGCCAGCTTGACGCCACCGGCAACCTGGGCGCGGCCCGGCCTGCCGACAGCCTGCGCAAAGTGGGCACGAGCAACCGCCAGCGCCAGCGCATTACGGACATCCTCAACGCCCAGGCCCTTACCTCCACAGACACGGCAAAGCGCCGTCTTGCCTCTGCGGCCCTGATGGAAGGCGCAACCCCGCCGCTCAAGGCCGAGGCCCTGCACACGCTGCTGGCTGCGGAAAAGGACGAGGCCGTGCGCGCCAACCTTGAGGCGGCCCTGGCCCTCTACGTAGCTGCCGACCCCGCCGCCGTGCGCTCCGACCAGCTTGCAGCCGTAAACGCCCTGAACCGCAACGGCAGCCCCGCCGCCCTCAACGCCCTGCGCGGCCTTGCGGGCACGCCGGACAGCGCCGTGGCCAAGGCTGCGGACGACGCCCTGTATGCACAGCGCGTTTCCGCCCAGTGGGGGCAATTTTTTGAAATGCTCTTCTTCGGCATGAGCCTGGGGTCCATTCTTGTACTGGCGGCCATTGGCCTTGCCATCACCTTTGGCGTCATGGGCGTCATCAACATGGCGCACGGCGAGCTGATCATGCTTGGGGCCTACACGGCCTGGGGCATGCAGCAGCTTTTGCCGGGGCAGCCGGGGCTTGCCCTTATTCTTGCCGTGCCCGCCGCCTTTCTGGTGAGCGGCGGCATGGGCGTGCTGCTCGAAAAAACCGTCATCCGCTTTCTCTATGGCCGTCCGCTCGAAACACTGCTGGCCACCTTTGGCATCAGCCTTGTGCTGCAACAGGCCGTGCGCACGGTTTTCTCTCCCCTCAACCGCGCCGTGCAAAACCCCGACTTTATGAGCGGCGTGTGGCAGATTACCCAGCATTTCAGCCTGACCTGCAACCGCGTGTACATCATCCTGTTCTGTCTTGCCGTGTTTGCCCTCATCCACATGGCCATGCACCGCACCCGTCTGGGGCTTGAGGTGCGCGCCGTGTCGCAAAACAGGGCCATCGCCCGTTGCATGGGCGTGCGCGCCTCGCGCGTGGACGCGCTGACATTTGGCCTTGGCTCGGGTGTCGCCGGCATGGCTGGCGTTGCCCTGAGCCAGGTTTCCAACGTGGGGCCCAACCTGGGCCAGACCTACATTGTGGATTCGTTCATGGTGGTGGTGTTTGGCGGCGTGGGCAACCTGTGGGGCACGCTTACCGGCGGTCTGGCGCTGGGCATTGCCAACAAGTTTCTGGAGCCCGCCAGCGGGGCCATGCTCTCCAAGATCATCATTCTGGTCTGCCTTATCCTGTTCATCCAAAAGCGCCCGCGCGGATTGTTTCCGCAAAAGGGCCGCGCGGTGGAGGCGTAAATGGCGACCGACATCTTTGAACGCGAAAGGCTGCTCAACGCGCCCACACGCAATTTTCTGGCTGTCACGGCGGTGCTCTCTCTGGCAATTGTTGCCGGCAGCCTGCTGCCCGCAACCAACGCCCTGCACGTACCGGGCTACATGGTAACCCTGCTGGGCAAATATCTTACCTATGCCCTGCTGGCGCTTTCCGTTGATCTCGTCTGGGGTTTTATGGGCGTGCTCAGCCTTGGACACGGGGCCTTCTTTGCCTTGGGCGGCTACGGTTTTGGCATGTACCTTATGCGGCAGATCGGCGCGCGCGGCGTGTACGGCAACGCCAATCTGCCGGACTTCATGGTGTTTTTAAACTGGAAGGAACTGCCGTGGTTCTGGCTGGGCAGCGAGCATTTTGTGGTGGCCCTGCTGCTGGTGGTTTTGCTGCCGGGGCTGCTGGCCTATGTTTTTGGCAGGCTGGCCTTTGGCTCGCGGGTTTCGGGCGTGTATTTTTCCATCATGAGCCAGGCCATGACCTACGCCCTCATGCTGGCCTTTTTTCGCAACGAAATGGGCTTTGGCGGCAACAACGGTCTTACGGATTTCAAGACCCTGCTGGGTTTTGAACTGCAGAACGACGGCATGCGCACAACGCTGTTTGCCTGCTCGTCCATCGCGCTCATGGCGGGCTACTGCCTGTGCCGGGCAGTGACGGCATCGCGCCTTGGCCGCGTGTGCGTGGCCGTGCGCGATGCGGAAAGCCGCGTGCGCTTTATCGGCTACCGGGTGGAGAGGTATCAGGTGGCGGTGTTCACGCTGTCGGCCATACTGGCGGGCATTGGCGGCGCTCTGTATGTGCCGCAGGTGGGCATCATCAACCCCGGCGAATTTTCACCCCTCAACTCCATTGAAATTGTGGTCTGCGTGGCCCTTGGCGGGCGCGGACGGCTGTACGGAGCCGTGCTTGGCGCGTTTGCGGTCAATGCCTTCAAAACCTGGTTTACGGCTGTGCTGCCCGAAGCCTGGCTGTTTGCCCTGGGCGGCATGTTTGTGCTGGTGACCATCTTTTTGCCGCAAGGGCTGGCCGGGCTGCCCGACCAGTGGCGCAACCGCGCCTCACGCGGCGCCGCGCCAGATTCCCCAGCCGGTTCCGCAAACGAAGGAGGCGCGGCATGAAGACCCAGCAGGATATTTTGCATGGCCGCAGCCTTGAGGACGTAGCCGAAGCCGCGCGCGCCTATGAAGAATCGCACTCCCCCTTTGACAAGCGCCCCATGAAGATGCGCGCACGCCCACCGCGCAACATGATGTCCAAGCCCGACATCGCGCTGTACCTCGAAAAAATCAGCGTGAGCTTTGACGGCTTCAAGGCGCTCAACGACCTGACATTCTATGTGGACAAGGGCGAACTGCGCTGCGTCATCGGCCCCAACGGGGCGGGCAAAACCACCATGATGGACGTCATCACCGGCAAAACCCGGCCCGATACCGGCTCTGCCTGGTTTGGCCGCACCTGCAACCTGCTGCAGATGGACGAGGTGGCCATTGCCCAGGCGGGCATAGGACGCAAATTTCAAAAGCCCTCGGTCTTCGAGGCGCTCAGCGTGCTGCAAAACCTTGAGCTGGCGCTGGCTGGCGACAAGCGGGTATGGCCCACCTTCCGCGCCAGGCTTTCTGGCGGCGACAAGACATTTATCGAAGAAGTGCTGCAACGCATCCGTCTTACGGAGCTGGCCCGCATGCAGGCGGGCAAACTCTCGCACGGGCAAAAGCAGTGGCTCGAAATCGGCATGCTGCTCATGCAGAAGCCCCAGTTGCTGCTGCTGGACGAGCCCGTCGCGGGCATGACCCCGGAGGAAATGGACCGCACCATCGAGCTGCTGCACGACCTTGAGGGCGAGCAGAGCATCATGGTAGTGGAGCACGACATGGAATTTGTGCGGGCCATTGCCCACAAGGTCACCGTGCTGCATCAGGGCAGCGTGCTGGCCGAGGGAACCATGGACGAAATGCAAAACCATCCCGCCGTGGTCGAGGCCTATCTGGGCGAACCCCTGGACGCGGCCTAGCAACGGCCAGACCACTGGCAAGACAGCCGCAACCAGCCAATTTTCGAGCCACATGCTCCAGGAGGAGCGTAATGCTGCAAATTACAGGTCTCAACCAGTTTTACGGCGAAAGCCATATCCTGCGCGACGTCAACCTTGAGGTAAAGGCCGGTTCGTGCGCCTGCCTCATGGGGCGCAACGGCGTGGGCAAAACCACGCTTTTGCAATGCATCATGGGCGTGCTGCCGTCGCGCTCGGGGCATATCTTTTTGGAAAAAACAGATTTGCTTCCGCTGCCTGTGGAGCAACGCGCGGCCCTGGGCGTGGGTTACGTCCCGCAGGGCCGCCAAATATTCCCCCTGCTGACCGTGCGTGAAAACATGGAGCTGTCGCTGCCCATGCGCAAGGACAAGGCCGGGGCAATCCCCTCATTCATCTTTGACTTTTTTCCCGTGCTGGGCGAAATGATGCATCGGAGGGGCGGGGATCTTTCGGGCGGGCAGCAGCAACAGCTGGCCATCGCCCGCGCCCTTGCGCTTGAGCCGCGTCTGCTCATCCTGGATGAACCCACCGAGGGCATCCAGCCCAACATTGTGCGCGATATCGCCACAACTATCCGCAGGCTCAACGAAGAAATGGGCCTCACCGTGCTGCTGGTGGAGCAAAAGGTTCCCTTTGCCCGCCGCATGGCCGATACCTATATGATCATGGATCGCGGGCATATCGTTTCGCAGGGCGACATGCACGGCCTGGACGACGCCACGGTCAAGGCTTTTTTGAGCGTCTAGCATACACCGCAGCCCAACGGGAAACAGCATGTCCAACGCCCCCGTCCACAACGCCGCTCAGGCTCTCCACGGCCACTGCTTTACGCCTGACCGGCGCTGGAGCGCGCGCATGGAGCTCGCCTTTGCGGTGCGGCAGGGGCGCACCACGCTTACAAAAATGCGGTTCAACGGGCCGCTGCGCGTGCAGCGGCCCTTCTACCCAGAGGCCGCGCCCGCCAGCGCGCCGGGCAGGGGCGCACCATCCCAGCCCTGCCACTGTTGCCTGCTGCACCCGCCGGGTGGACTTGTGAGCGGCGACGACCTGTGCCTTGACGTGCGGCTGGAGCAAGGAACGCATGCCCTGCTTACCGCTCCCTCGGCCTCCAAATTTTACGCAGCCGATTCGTGCAACGTGGCCCAACGCCAGACCAATAACCTGCGGGTTGAGGGCGGCGTGCTTGAATGGCTGCCGCGCGAAACCATCATCTACGACGGCGCGCGGGCCGAAATGCGCACCACAGTTGACCTGGATGCCGCCAGCGCCTGCATCGGATGGGAAATGATCTGCCTGGGCCGCCCTGCAGCGGGTGAAACCTTTGCCGGGGGCAGCGTACGCCAGAGCCTCAACCTGAGCCGTCAGGGCGCGCCCCTGCTGCACGAGCTGCTGCGGCTTGATGGCGGCGACGCCCTGCAGAACGGGGCTTGCGGGCTGGGGGCGCAGCCGGTATCGGCCACGCTGTTTGCCGTCGGGCGCGGGGCGGATGCCGACGGCTCCACAGAGCAGGCCGGGCGCGATCTTGAGGCGCTCGACGCCTGCTGCGCAACCCTGCAAGACATGCTTTCGCCCAACCGTGATTTTGACGATGCGCCTGAGGGACAACCCCCCGCCGCAAGTGCCGTTTCTGCCCAGGCGGCAGTTGCCCTGCCCGCCCACATGGGGCAGCGCGCCGGGGCTACCGTGCGCGGCGGCGTGCTTGTGGTGCGCTATCTCGGGCCGGATATGGAAGAAGCCCGCAGCCTGCTGCTCACAGCCTGGGGCCTGCTGCGCCCTGCCCTTGTTGGCTGCCCGCCGCACATGCCGCGCATCTGGTACGGGGCTTTTTAAGGGTATTTGCGCAGCCATGGATCTTTGCAGCCAAGCTGTAACCATAGTGTTTTAAGGAAATATTGCGGCATACCGCACACACTGGAGGCATCATGGAACTTTTGCCCAGAGAAAAAGACAAACTGCTGCTTTTTACCGCCGGCCTGCTGGCCGAGCGGCGCAAGGCGCGCGGCCTCAAGCTCAATTATCCCGAGGCCGTGGCCTACATCAGTCTGGCGGTTCTGGAAGGCGCACGCGACGGGCAGACCGTGGCCGAGCTCATGGGGTCGTGCCGCAACCTGCTCACGCGCGAGGACGTCATGGATGGCGTGCCCGAGATGGTTCATGAGGTACAGGTTGAGGCGACATTTCCCGACGGCACAAAGCTTGTGACCGTTCACGACCCCATCCTGTAGCCCGCGCTGGACGCGGACACCCCACACTTGGCAACCGTTGCGCAAACGCAAGGGGGACGCATGATTCCCGGTGAATATCACATCGCGGAGGGCGACATAGCCCTCAACGCGCTTTCTGAAGGGCAAGAAGTGGTGCTGGAAGTTTCCAACACGGGCGACAGGCCCATCCAGGTGGGCTCGCACTACCATTTTTATGAAGTAAATCCCGCCCTGACCTTTGCCCGCGAATCCGCACGCGGCATGCGCCTGGACATACCAGCCGGAACCGCCGTGCGCTTTGAGCCGGGGCAAAAACGCGAAGTGCGCCTTGTGCCCTACGTGGGCTCGCGCCGCGTGTTCGGCTTTCGCGGTCAGATCATGGGCCCGCTGGACGCCAGCGCCCCAAGGGAGGAAAAAGCATGATCCGCATTCCCAGAAGCCAGTATGCCGAGCTTTACGGCCCCACCACGGGCGACCGCATCCGCCTTGCCGATACGGAGCTGTGGATTGAGATCGAACGCGACCACACCGTCTACGGCGACGAGGTCTGCTTTGGCGGCGGCAAGGTCATCCGCGACGGCATGGGCCAGAGCCAGATCAGCAACGCCGACGGCGCCATGGATACGGTCATCACCAATGCCGTCATCATGGATGCGGCGCTCGGCATCATCAAGGCCGACCTTGGCATCCGCGACGGGCGCATTGCCGCCATCGGCAAGGCCGGCAACCCCGACGTGCAGCCCGATGTGGACGTGATCATCGGCCCCGGCACAGAAATTATCGCGGGCGAGGGCAGCCTGCTTACTGCTGGCGGCATGGATTCGCACATCCATTTTATCTGCCCGCAGCAGGTGGAGGAGGCCCTTGCCAGCGGCATCACCACCATGCTTGGCGGCGGCACCGGCCCGGCCACGGGTACCAACGCCACCACCTGCACCCCTGGCCCCTGGCATCTGGAGCGCATGCTGGCGGCAACCGACTCTCTGCCCATGAATTTTGGCTTTTTGGGCAAGGGCAACGCCGCTATGCCCGACGCCCTGCGCGAACAGCTCGAGGCCGGGGCCTGCGGTCTTAAACTGCACGAAGACTGGGGCACCACTCCGGCCGCCATTGATACCTGCCTCAGCGTTGCGGACGAATACGACGTGCAGGTGGCCATCCATACCGACACGCTCAACGAGGGCGGCTTTGTGGAAGACACTCTGGCCGCCTTCCGGGGCCGCACCATCCACACCTACCACACCGAAGGCGCTGGCGGCGGCCATGCCCCCGATATTCTGCGGGCCTGCTCCCTGCCCAACGTACTGCCCTCGTCGACCAACCCCACCCGGCCCTACACGGTCAACACCGTGGACGAGCATCTGGACATGCTCATGGTCTGCCACCACCTCAACCCCTCCCTGCCCGAGGACGCGGCCTTTGCCGACTCGCGCATCCGGCGCGAAACCATCGCAGCAGAGGATATTTTGCAGGACATGGGCGTTATTTCCATGATTTCGTCCGACTCGCAGGCCATGGGCCGCGTGGGCGAGGTCATTATCCGCGCATGGCAGACCGCCCACAAAATGAAGGTGCAGCGCGGCCCCCTGCCCGAAGACCGGGGACACGGCAACGACAACTTCCGCGTGCGGCGCTACCTGGCCAAGTACACCTGCAACCCTGCGGTCACGCACGGTCTTTCTCACGCCATCGGCGCTGTGGCTCCCGGCCTTTTGGCCGACCTTGTACTGTGGAAGCCCGCCTTTTTTGGCGTCAAGCCTTCGCTGGTCATCAAGGGCGGACAGATTGCCGCCGCCCCCATGGGCGACGCCAACGCCTCCATCCCCACGCCCCAGCCCATGCACTACCGGCCCATGTTCGGCGCGCTGGGTCAGGCGGCTGCGGCGGCCAGCCTGAGCTTTGTTTCCCGCGCCTTCATGGAAAACGGCGGCGAGGGACGCCTGCGCGAGCTGGGCCTGCTGCGGGGGCTCTCGTCCTGCCGGGGCACGCGCACCCTGTGCAAGAGCGACCTGCTGCTCAACAGCGCAACTCCGGCTATTTCCGTAAATCCGCAAACGTACGAGGTCCGCGCCGACGGCGAAATTCTTACCTGCGCCCCGGCGGAGGTGCTGCCGCTGGCGCAGCGGTACTTTCTCTTTTAGGCAAAACCCAAGGAGCGGCCATGCTGGAATTTACCGAAAACATGGGACAGCGCACCAATCTGGAGCCTGCGGCCACCCTCACCCTCACATGGGAGCAGCGCGGCAAATGCCGCCAGCGGTTGCGTCTGGATAACGGCGAAGAGGCCGGGCTGTTTCTCACACGCGGGCAGGTTCTGCACGACGGCGATATTCTGCGGGCTGGCGACGTGCTGGCCGTGGTGCGCAACTGCGCGGAACCCGTGATAACGGGCATTGCCCCCAACTGGGAGACCCTGGCCCGCGCCTGCTACCATCTTGGCAACCGGCATGCCGCCCTGCAGCTGGGGCATAAGTGGCTGCGCTTCATGCCTGACCATGTGCTTGAAGAACTGGCGGAGAACCTTGGCCTGCGACTGCGCCGCGAAACCCTGCCCTTTGAGCCTGAAGGCGGAGCCTATGGCGGGCACGGCCACAGCCATGGCTGAACAGCAAGAGCCTTCAGCAGCGGCCCCGGCAGCGTGTCCCGCGCAGATGCAAGCGGACAGGGCCTCTTTTGTCGAGGCAGCCGCAACCTTGCAGCCCGGGGGCCGCGCCTGCAGCGCCGCCTCATGGCACGGGCCTGACTTTGGCCTGACGGCCCTGCTCTATCTTGCTGGGCAATCACTGCCGGTGGGCGGGTTTGCCTGGTCGCAGGGGCTGGCGGCCGCTGTGGAACGCGGACACGCGGGCACAGCCGAAGGCGTGCGGTGCTGGCTGTGGGGCGTGCTGCGGCTGGGGCTTGCCCGCAATGATCTGCCTCTCCTGCTGCGCATGCACGCCGCGGCTAGCAGCGCCGATGCCGAGGCGCTGACCCGCTGGAACGCCCTTATGCTGGCCGGGCGCGAGAGCCGCGAGCTGTGGCAGGAAGAACTGCAGATGGGCCGCGCCCTGCGCCGCGTTTTGCATGATCAGAACATGCTGCTCGCCTGGCCGCTGCCGCAGGACGCGGGCTACACGGCCTGCTTTGCGGTTGCCGCCGTCATGCTTGACCAGCACGCCCGCAGCATGCAGCCCTTTTGCGACCCTGCCGCCCAACTGCGCGCCGGGGCGGATGCGGCCTGCGCCTATGTGTGGAGCTGGCTGCAAAACCAGGTGGCCGTGGCCTGCAAAACCGTGCCGTTGGGGCAGACTGCGGCGCAAAAACTGCTGCTTGAATTTATGCCCGCAGTGCCGCAGATTGTGGCGCAGGCGGCGGCCCTGCCCGATGACGAAGTGGGCTCAAGCCTGCCGGGCCTGGCCCTGTGCAGCGCAGGGCACGAACGGCAATATACCCGACTTTTCAGGAGTTGAAGTCATGACCAACAGACCCTGCCTGCGAGTGGGCGTCGGCGGCCCTGTGGGCTCCGGCAAAACGGCCCTCTTGCGCCACCTGTGCATGCGCCTGCGCAAGCACTACAACATGGCCGTCGTCACCAACGACATTTACACCCGCGAAGATGCGGAATTTTTGCTGCGGCACAACGCCCTTGAGGCCGACCGCATCATCGGCGTGGAGACGGGCGGCTGCCCGCACACCGCCATACGCGAAGACGCCTCCATGAACATACAGGCCATCGAGGAACTTCAGGCCCGCCATCCCGGCCTTGAGCTGGTGCTGGTGGAGAGCGGCGGCGACAACCTTTCCGCTACTTTCAGCCCGGAGCTGGCCGACCTGACCATCTACGTCATCGACGTGAGCGGCGGCGACAAGATTCCGCGCAAGGGCGGCCCCGGCATCACCAAGTCTGATCTGCTCATCATCAACAAGGTTGACCTTGCGCCCATGGTGCACGCCTCGCTGGACGTGATGGAGCGCGATACCCGCCGCATGCGCGGCGAACGGCCCTATGTGCTCACCGAAATGCTTTCGGGCGCTGGCATCGAGGCCGTCATTGCCTTTATCATCCGCGAGGGCATGCTGCGCCAGCCGGAAAAGACCGTGTAGCACCGCTTACGGCGCGGCTGGGCCGACTGGACCGGCTGCCGACGCAAAAAGCCCGCATGACAATTTCATGCGGGCTTTTTTACTGATGTATACTTTTGCAGGCTGCTAGTCTGTGGCCTGGGCTTTGAGGGCATCCGCCTGGGCGGCGGTGCTCAGCGCCACCACCAGAGACTCGATTTCGCCTTCCATGATGCGGTCCAGAGAATACAGGGTCAGGTTGATGCGGTGATCCGTGCAGCGCCCCTGTGGAAAATTGTAGGTGCGGATACGCTCGGAGCGGTCGCCCGAACCCACCTGCGACTTGCGGTCAGCTGATATTACGGAATCGTGCCGTTCACGCTCTGCGGCCAGGATGCGCGAGACCAGCACCTTCATGGCGCGGGCCTTGTTTTTGTGCTGCGAGCGTTCGTCCTGACAGGTCACCACGGTGTTGGTGGGCAGGTGCGTGATGCGCACGGCCGATTCCGTCTTGTTGACGTGCTGGCCGCCAGCGCCGGAAGCGCGGTAAATATCGATGCGCAGGTCATCAGGGCGTATCTCCACGTCCACTTCTTCCGCCTCGGGCATAACGGCCACGGTGGCGGCGGAGGTGTGGATGCGGCCCTGCGCCTCGGTGGCGGGCACACGCTGCACGCGGTGAGTGCCTGCCTCAAACTTGAGGTGGCTGTACACCCTGTTGCCGCTGATAAGGCAGATGACTTCCTTGAGGCCGCCCGATTCGGAGGCCGACTCGCTCAACATTTCCACCTTCCAGCCCTTAATTTCAGCATAGCGCGTATACATGCGGAAAAGGTCGGCGGCAAACAGGGCCGCTTCTTCGCCGCCTGTGCCAGCGCGAATTTCAAGGATGGTGTTTTTTTCGTCCAGCGGGTCCTTGGGCAGCAGCAGGAGCTTGAGCTCCTGCTCAACCTCCGGCAGTTCGGCTTCGATACGGCGCAGATCTTCCTGCGCCAGTTCGCGCATTTCGGGGTCTTCGTCGCGCAGCAGCAGCTTGTTTTCAGCCTGCTCCTGCATCAATGCCCGGTGGCGGCGAAACATTTCCACTATTTCACGCAGATCGGCATGGGCCTTGGTGAGCTTGCGGTAGTGTTCCTGATCGTTGAACACATCCGGCTCGGCCAGAGCGTGCTCCAGCTCCATGAACTTTTTTTCCAGACCTTCCAATTTGGCGAACATATGGTGTCTCCAACACGCTGTGGACGGAAAACGAAAAAAGACGCGTCGCTGTCAGCCCAAAAGGCCGCCCGACGTGGCCGCACTGCCGCAAGCAGCGCCGCCGGGAGCGCTCAGCAGGACGGCTGCGCTATTGCGCGGTGTAGGCTACGGTGTGCACCCTTGCGCCGTCGTCGGGACCAAGGGCCTCGCGCAGGGCCACTACCGCCACCTCAAGCTGGCTTTCGTCAGGCTCGTAGGTGGTCAGCCGTTGCAGGGCAAGCCCGGGCGCACGCAAAATGGTCGCCCAAAAACCCTCGCGCAGCCTGGCCGCATAGCGGATAAGCTCGTAGGCCAGCGCACTGATGGGCACCATCAGCAGCAGCTTGACCGCAATGGTCAGGGCGTGCTTGGCCACCTCGCCCTGCGGCGTGTAGAAGTGCAGCATCAGGGGAACCAGCACCGCGTGCAGCAATATGGAAATGCTGATCACAAACAGCAAAAACGTGGTTCCGCAACGCGGGTGCAGGCGGCTTTTGCCCATGGCATTTGCGGCATCCACATCGCCACCGGCCTCGTAGGCATGGATGGTTTTGTGCTCTGCCCCATGGTACTGAAAAACACGGCGGATATCAGGCACATACGAGATAGCCTTGATATACCCCATGAAGATGCAGCACTTGAAAAAGCCGTCCCAGAGATGGAACGAAAGCCCTTCCACATCTCCGCCCACTCGCAGCCACATCATGCCCAGCGAAAGCAGATGCGGCACGACGACAAAAAGTCCCACCGCCATCAGCAGGGCCATGACCAGCGTCAGCACCAGATGCCAGCCGGAGATTTCCTCCTGCTCGCTCTGGGCCGCCGCCTCAACCGAGCGGTTGAGCGCCTTGATGCCGTTGACGAGGGTTTCGAGCAGCACAGGAAACCCGCGCAAAAAAGGTTTTTTGAGCAGCGGGTTGCTCGTGAGCGAAAACCACGGGCAACGCATGGCGCGAATGCCGCCGTCGGCCTGGCGCACCGCCAGCCCGTAGACGTCCCCGTGGCGCATCATCACGCCTTCCATGACGGCCTGACCGCCCACCGGGGCGCACTCCGCAGTCAAAAGAGCGAGGGCAAGCCGCAGCACACCGCTGGCGCACATGGTGCGTGGCGCGATTTGCCGCAAGCCTGCCCGCCGCGAACTTTCGGGCGTCATGCCAGAGCTGGAATCCCGGTAAAGGCCCGACCCTTGCTTACTTCTGGTCAAACTTAGCGTACTTCTTGCGGAAGCGGTCGATACGACCAGCGGTATCAAGAAAACGCTGCTTGCCGGTGAAGAAAGGATGGCAAGCGGAGCAAACTTCCACGTTGACCTGTTCGCCCTTGGTGGAGAGCACGTGCTCTTCATTGCCGCAAGCGCAGGTAATGGTGGCGTTGAACACTTTGGGATGGATATCGTTTTTCATGACAGCTACCTCGTGAACGCGGCATAATCCGGCTTGTTGAGCATTTCGGACGCCCGCGCGTTTTACCCTTGGCGCGACATAGTGCCGCACAAGGGCAAGCTATATAGCGCTCTTTTACTTCTTTGGCAAGTGCGGCGCACAGGCTTGGGCATAAAACGGTTTTGCGGGCTTGCCGCAATTTTTTTGCGGCCCCGTCGCACTCCCTGCGGGGACGTCTCACCATACCCTTCTTGTGGTTGCGCCGCCAAGCAGATATAAGACCTCCATGCCAAAATCACCCAGACAACGCGCCGACCAGCTCGTCTTTGAGCAGGGTCTTGCCGAAAGCCGCGAGCAGGCCCGCCGCCTTATCATGGCGGGCAAAATCATTCTTGAGCAAACCGTGCCCGGCGCGCCGCCGCAGGTTGTTCCCAAGCCTGGGCATCCTTTTGCCGCCGACACGGTCTTTGCCCTGCTGGAGCCGGAGCGCTACGTGAGCCGGGGAGCCTACAAGCTTTTGACCATCCTTGAACACTTCAGGCTGGATGTGTCCGGCTTTGTGTGCCTCGACGCCGGGGCCTCCACCGGGGGCTTTACCGACTGCCTGCTGCAAAGGGGCGCTGCACGGGTCTACGCTGTGGACGTGGGCAAAAACCAGCTGCACGAACGCCTGCGCGCCGACGGGCGGGTGATCAACCTTGAGGGCGTCAACCTGCGCCACGCGGACCAAAGCCTCATACCCGAGATGGTCGATCTGGTGGTTGCGGATGTTTCCTTTATTTCGCTCACCCTGGTGCTGCCCTCGTGCATGCCCTGGCTCAAGCCCGGCGGCATGCTGGCCACGCTCATCAAACCGCAGTTCGAGCTTGGGCCCGGCGAGACCGTCAAGGGCGTTGTGCGCGACGAGGCCGCCCGGCAGCGCGCGGTGGACAAGATACTGCTGTTTACCCAGGCCAATCTGGGCCTTGCCTGTCAGGGGGTGCTGCCCGCAGCCATCAAGGGCCCCAAGGGCAATCAGGAATACATGGCCCTGTTTGCGCGGCAGGGCTAGCGCAGGGGAGCGACTCGCCGCCCGCAGGGCAGGCTAATCATTATCCGTCAGAGGGTCGCTGTCTGACGCGGCGCCGTCCTCTTCATCAGGCTGGGCGGGCGTGGCGACGCTTTTTTTTACCGCAGGCGTAAACAGCCGCCCGCGCTGCACGGCCTTGCTGCCAAACCTGCCGCGCAAATCGTCCAGGGCCGCGTCCAGCTTTTGCCGCCGGGCTTCAACCTGCGGGTCCAGCCCCTGCGTGGCGGGCTTGACCGCGCCCGGCAAAAGCAGCTGGGCCACCGGCGCGTCAAAGCCGGAAACCCCAAGCCCGATGAGCCGCACCGGCTGGGGCAGCTGCAGCTCGCGCAGCAGTGCGCAACCAACATCAAAGATGGTTTCCGTGGCGTTTATGCCTTCCGGCAGGCTACGCGAGCGGGTGATCTGCCTGAAATCCGCAAACTTGACCTTGAGCGTCACCGTGCGCCCCCTATACCCGTGCCGCCGCAGCGAGGCCCCCACACGTTCGGCATGCGCCAGCAGCATGCGTTGCAAAAACTTGCGGTCGCGCGTGTCCTCCGTAAAGGTGCACTCCGCGCTTTCGCTCTTGGCGGTCCGCTCCGTCTCCACCCCGCGCGGATCGCGCCCGTGCACGCGTTCATACAGCACCCCGCCCCACTTGCCGTATTTGCGCACCATAAAATCCTGACTGTAGCGGCGCAGCTGCCCCACAGTACGCACGCCCAGCCCTTGCAGGCTCTGCACCATGCGCTTGCCCACGCCGGGTATTTTGCCCACCGGCAGGGTAAACAAAAAATCGTCCACATCCTCCTGCCGCAAAATATACACGCCGTCGGGCTTGTTGATGTCCGAGCATATCTTGGCCAGAAACTTTACCGGGGCCACCCCGGCGGAGCAGGTCAGCCCGCCCGTGACCTCGCGCACGCGAGCCTTCATGCGCAAAACAAGCTCCTCCAGCGAGCCAAAAAGGCGCTCAAGCCCTTTGCCGTCCACATAGGCCTCGTCCACGCTGGCCTGCTCCACAAGAGGCGAAAACTCCCCCAGCGCGGCCATGATGGCCCGCGAGAGCTCTGCATAGCGCTCATAACGGCCACGCACCACGATGGCCTGCGGGCAGAGCCTGCGGGCCGTGGCCATGGGCATGGCCGAATGCACGCCAAAGACCCGCGCCTCGTACGAACAGGTGGAAACCACGCCCCGCTGCTCACCCCCCACAATCACGGGCTTGCCGCGCAGGGACGGTTCGTCCATCTGCTCTACCGATGCAAAAAAGGCATCCATGTCTATGTGGATGATCATGGCAATATTCCAGGGCTGGCTTCACTGCGAGGTAAGGCGAGCTTTTACAGGCTACTTTTTTATTTCGTCAATACAGGTTTAAAAGATGGATTTTGCCCTCCGGCAAGGGAAAGGCCCGTTTCAGGACAGCAACCCGCAATGATGGCAGTCGCAGCTCACCTAAGAGAGATTTTGCCCTCCGGCAAGGAAGAACTGTTTTTTACGCAATGAGTGTACTCGCGTTAGTCGTTGCGACGCAGGAAGCTACGAATAAAGACAGCAACGATTTATGGTACACTCCTCGCAAAACACCGTTCTGACGCAGCCGGAGAACAAAAGAGCCTTATGTGAACCGCGACTAGTCGAGCTTTTCGCGCACGCGTGCCAACTCAGACTGCACATAAACCTCAGGCGCGCCCGCCGTGCGCAGCAAGTGTTCCGCCATGGCCAGCGCCACCTCGCGCTCGCCGCTGAACACGGCGTCCACGCCCTGCCCGCGCAGCGACCGGGCCTCGCTCACAAAGGCCGTGTGGGCCAGTACGGGCACGTGCGGGTTTACGGAGCGGGCAATGTGGGTCACTTCGCCCGCAGCAATACTGACGGAGGTCAGCAACAGGGCCTCGGCCTTTTCCAGACCCGCCTTGCGCAGCACCTCGGCCTGCATGGCGTCGCCGTGCACCACGGGCAGCCCTTCGCCCAGCAGCTGCCGCACGGTGTCGATGTTCATCTCCACCACCACAGGCAGCATGCCGCCGTGCCGCAAGATGCTGCAACAGCTACGCCCCACCGGGCCGTAGCCCACTACCACCACCAGCGCGCGGTCGCCCTCGCCCGGCGCAACCAGACAGGCGTCATGCTCGGCATGGTCGCCGTGCTTGCGGTTTTCCCATTTTTGGGCCAGCTCCTTGGCCTTGCGGTAGAGCATGGGGTTGAACGTGATGGAAATGATGGCCGCCGGAATAAGGGCGTTGTTCACCCGCTGGTCAAAAACCCCCAGGCTGATACCAAGCCCGGCAAGAATGAACGAAAACTCGCCCACCTGCGCCAGCGATGCGGCAACGGGCAGTCCCAGTCTGGCGGGTTTGCGAAACAGGTTTGTCATCAGCAGCGCCCCGAGAGGCTTGACCACCATAATCACCAGCAGGGTTACCAGCATGAGGGGCCAGTCTTGCAACAGCGAGGCAGGGTCAAACAGCATGCCCACAGAAACAAAAAACAGCACGGCAAAGGCGTCGCGCAGGGGCAGGGCCTCGGCGGCGGCGCGAGCGCTGAACTCGGACTGCCCCACCACCATGCCCGCCAAAAACGCGCCAAGCGCCATGGACGCCCCAAAAAACTGGGCTGCCGCCACGGCGATGCCCAGGGCCAGAGCCAGAACCGCCAGGGTAAACAGGTCGCGGGTTCCCGTGCGGGCCACATAGCCCAGAAAAAGCGGAATCAGCTTTTGCCCGGCCACCAGCGTAAAGACCGAGAGCGCCCCCAACTTGAGCAGGGTCATGCCCAACGCGCTCCAGAACTGACCGCCGGGCGACAGCACCGAGGGCAGCAACACCAGCAGCAGGATGGTAAAAATGTCTTCCACCACCAGCCAGCCAAGAGCCACATGCCCCGTGGGATTGTGCAGGTCGTGGTTGTCTGCCAGCACGCGGGTGAGCACAACGGTGCTGGCGACGGCGATGGCCATGCCGTACACCGCGCCCGACAGCAAATCAAAACCCAAAAGATGCAACAGCCCCATGCTGGCCGCGGTAGCCATGGAAATCTGCACCACGGCTCCGCCGGTCGCAATGAAGCCCACGGCCAGCAGGTCCTTGAGGTGAAAATGCAGACCCACGCCGAACATCAGCAGGATAACGCCAATCTCGGCGCACTGGGCCGCTGTGGAGGCGTCGGCCACAAAACCGGGCGAATGCGGCCCCACGATGATGCCCGCCAGCAGATAGCCCACCAGGGGCGAGAGGCGCAGTTTCTGGGTGATAAAACCAAGAACCAGAGCGGCGGAAAGCCCTCCGGCAAGCGTAAGGATAAGATTTACGTCATGGGGCATGGATGGTGCTCCTTTGGGGCCATGCAAAGGCAGGCCGCAAGCAGCTGAACGCCCTCGCTACTCGTCGGACTTCAGCCACTGCAGCCACAGGGTGCGGCGGCGGGGGCCATCCCCCTCGCACAGATAAACAGACTGCCACGTGCCAAGGCGCAGCTCGCCCTTTTCCACAATCAGCAAGAGGGACGGCCCGTGCAGCGTGGTTTTGATGTGTGCGTCGCTGTTGCCCTCGGCATGGCGGTAATCGCCGTGCTCCGGCGCAAGGCGGCTAAAGAAGGACAACATGTCGCGCTTTACGTCGGGGTCGGCCCCCTCGTTGACCGTAAGGCCGCAGGTGGTGTGCGGGCAAAACAGGGCCAAGGCCCCGCTCTGCCAGTGACCGCCGGTTGTCTTGCCGCGTACCAGGGCGCGCAGCTCGGCGGTGATGTCGATCATTTCACAACGGCTGCGTGTGGTTATTTCAAGATGTTCCACAACTGCCTCAGCGTGTAAATTCCAGCAGGTCCGAGCTTGCTATGCGGTCCAGCTCCTGCCGCGCATTTTCTGGTGTTTCGGTAAACAGAAAACCAAACAGGCCGTAGCGCGTAAAGTCGCTTTTGCGCACGTGCAGCACGCGGGCAAAACCCTGGCTCAGCGCGTCGTAGTCAAAACTGCGCACGGGCGGGCAGTTTTCGGGCTTGTTGAGCACAATGAGGGTGTACAGTTTGCCCTCGCGCCCGGCCAGGGCCTTATCCCAGTCTGGCCGCCGCCCCTCCAGAAAACAGCCGTAGGTGTGGAACCCCCAGGCAAACAGGGTCACGTCGGTGCAGCACCAGCCCGCAAAGCGCAGGGCGTTGAATTCAATGGGCCGGATGCGTCCATGGGCGTCGCGGCGCAGCTCCACGTGCGTGGGAAAGTTCCGCAGGCCCAGCAGGGCGTTGACCCGGTTGAACCAGCCTTCAAATTCCGCAAGATGCGCGCGCACGACCAAAGCGCCCGTGTAGTACAGGCGGTCGCTCACGTCCGAGGCCGAGGCAAACTCGTGCCGCAAAACATTGCAGATAACTGCCTGCCCCTGCTCGTCAAAATACACGTCCACGGCAAATTCGTCGCCGTCGATGTATTCTTCAATAAGCCAGTCTTCACTGTCCACCACGCTGTCGGGGTACTGATCGCGCCAGTGGACGGCCTCCTGTTCAATGGCGGCCAGCGCGGCGAGCCAGTCGGCCCGGTCGCGCACAATGCGCACGCCAAGGCTGAAAAAACCCACCGCAGGTTTGACCACGCAGGGCAGGCGCAGCTCTTCAAAGGGCAGATGCCGCAGGGCGTCAAGGCTGAGCCTGCGGTAAAAATAGTCGTCGTAAAGAGGCCGCAGCAGCTCGCGGGTCAAGGCTTTGTTTTTGAGTTTTTCGATGCTGCCCACAAGCTGGGGGTTGTCCACATGGGCGCTGACCCAGGCCAGTGAATTTTCTGAGCAGGTGTAGATGCGCGGGGGCGCGCCGCCCGCTGCGTCCGCCCGGCACAGTGCGGCAAAGTCGGCCTCCGCAACCAGATTCAGGGGCGCGGCCCCTGAAAGAGCGCGGGCGCGGGACAAGTCCCGCGCCACGGCATTGTCGAGCACCGGTTCCCGCCGGGCTGCCGCGTATTCCTGCAGCTCCGGCGAGACATATGGTTCGTCAAAAATTATCATGCGCCTCCCAACACGCGGAAGTACACCGCGGATTCTTTGAGCAGCCCCGCGTCCATGGTGCGCTGCAGGGCGTCGCTCATGGCGCGGGCCGTGGTTTCGTGGGTCATGAAGACCAGGGGCACGCCGTTGCCCTCGTCGCTCTTCTGGATAACCTGGGCCATGCTGATGCCCTCTGCGGCCATGCAGCCCGAGAGGTCGCGCAACACGCCGGGGGCGTCCTGCACCATGACGCGCACATAGTAGCACGAGCGCCATTCTTCGGGCGGCACAATGGAGGCCTTGGGCAGCTCCTTGCAGACAAAGCCGGTATTGTTGGGCCGCTCGTCGCGGGCAACGGCCAGCAGGTCGCCCAGCACGGCCCCTGCGGTGGGCAGGTCGCCCGCGCCGCGCCCGTGGAAAAACAACGGGCCGGAGGCGTTGGCGTCCACACGCACGGCGTTGTACACGCCGCCCACGCGGGCCAGCAAAAACTTGTGGTACACAAGGGCGGGGAACACCCCGGCCTCAAGCCGGATATTGCCCTCGCCGCAGCTGTCGTCGCCCTGTTTGTCCTCGGGGCAGGGCACCTCGCGCACCTGACCAATGAGCTTGATACGGTAGCCAAACTCGCGCGCAAGGCGGATATCCATGCCGGAAAGCCCGCGAATGCCGCGCACCGAGAGCGCCGTATAGGGATAATGCACCCCATAGGCCAGACGGATGAGCAAAATAAGTTTGTGGGCGGCGTCGTGGCCGTCGATGTCCAGCGTAGGGTCGGCCTCGGCGTAGCCCAGCTGTTGGGCCTGCTTGAGCGCAACGTCAAAATCCATGGCGTTGCTGGTCATTTCAGACAGAATATAGTTGCTCGTGCCGTTCAAAATACCCATGAGCGACTCGATACGGTTGCCCGTGAGGCTTTCTTTCAGCGTTTCGACAATGGGGATGGCCCCGGCCACGCTGGCCTCGTAGCGCAGGATGCGCTTTTTGCGGTCGGCCTTCTGGAACAGGGCAAGGCCTTCTTCGGCCAGCAGGGCCTTGTTGGCGGTGACAATGTGTTTGCCCTGGTCAAGAGCGCGGTCGATGATGGTGCGGGCGTTGTCGATGCCGCCGATAAGCTCCACCAGCACGTCGATTTCGGGGTCGTCCGTAAGGGCGCGATAGTCGGTGGTCAGCTCGGTTCCTGCGGGCAGCTGGGCGCTGCGGGCCTTGGTGGCGTTGCGCACCAGAACCTTTTTGAGCACGATGCCGCGCCCGCAGCGGCGGCGGATAAGATCGGCATTTTCGTCAAGCAACCGCACAAGGCCGCCGCCAACGGTACCAAAGCCCGCAAGGCCTACCACCAGGGGTTTGTCGCTGTTCTTTGTCATGTCGTCTCCCAATCTGCTGCCTAACCCCGGTGTGTCCGCCGCGGGCCTGCGCGGTTGTTGGCCATGTGCGGCCTTATGGTTGCGGCGGCGGGGCCGGAACTAGTCCCGACCCCGCCGATTTCAGTTATTCTGGCCTCGTCTCATCCCGTCCGAAAACCGGTTTTTGAAAGCGAGCTTTTGTTCCCTGGCAAGAAAACGGCCCGTTTCAGGCCAAGGATAGTAAGCTGGTGCATACCTGGACTGAAACGGGCCGTTGACGCTGTCCAGGGGGCAAAAGATGCTTGCAAAACCTGCTTTCCATCCTGCGAATTTTTGCTTTCCGGCAAGGGCGGCGGGCTTTTTATGCAGGAAGTGTACTCTTACGACTCCACCGGAATAAAAAGACCGTCTGACGCCGCCGGAAGCAAAAAGGCGCGGAGGCTAGTCGGAGACTCCCGACAACAGCCGCCGCATGCTGCTGATAGCCTGCCGCGTGCGGTGCTCGTTTTCAATCAGGGCAAAGCGCACAAATTCGTCACCGTACGAGCCAAAGCCCAGACCCGGCGACACGGCCACGTGGGCCTCCTGCAGCAGCAACTTGGAAAATTCCACGGAGCCCATCTTGCGGAAGGGTTCGGGAATATGCGCCCACACAAACATGGTTGCCTTGGGCGAGGGGGTTTCCCAGCCGATGCGGTTCAGGCCTTCAATGAGGCGGTCGCGCCGTTCCTGGTACACGTCGCGGATGTGGTGCACGCAGTCTTCCGGGCCGTTGAGGGCCACGGTAGAGGCGATCTGGATGGGCTGGAACATGCCGTAGTCAAGGTAGCTCTTGATGCGGGCAAGGGCGTGGATAAGGTTTTTGTTGCCCACGCCAAAACCCACGCGCCAGCCGGGCATGGAGTAGCTCTTGGACAGGGAGTAAAATTCCACGCCCACTTCCTTGGCGCCCTTGGCCTGCAAAAAGCTGGGGGCCTTGTAGCCGTCAAAGACCAGATCGGCGTAAGCCAGATCGTGCACGACCCAGATTTTGTTTTCTTTGGCGAACTCGACGATCCTCTGGAAAAATTCCAGGTCCGTCACTTCCGTGGTGGGGTTGTGCGGATAGCAGAGAAACAGAACCTTGGGCTTGGGCCATGCCTGACGCATGGCTGCCTCAAGGTCTTCAAAAAAGTTGCGGCCATGACCGATGGGCACGCTGCGCACATCTGCGCCGGCAATGATAGGCGCATACTTATGGATGGGGTAGGTCGGGTCGGGGGCAAGCACCACGTCGCCGGGCTCAAGAATGGCCAGCGAAAGGTGGGCGAGGCCTTCCTTGGAACCCAGGGTCACAATGGCTTCGCTGTCGGGGTCGAGCTGCACGCCGTAGTGGCGGGCATAGCGATCACATATGGCTTTGCGCAGGTTCGGAATACCGCGCGAAAGCGAGTAGCGGTGATTCACCGGCTTTTGTGCTGCCTCAACAAGCTTGTCGACGATGGGTGCGGGCGTTGCTATGTCCGGATTGCCCATGCTGAAGTCCACGATGTCGATATTCTGCCGACGCAGCCGCATTTTCAGGTCTCCCACCACCGCAAAAACGTAGGGGGGGAGGCGGCGAATCCGCGAAAACTCTTCCATGTCTGATAGCTCCTCATTTGATCGACATGCAGTCTTTCCTGCAGTGCCGCGACAAGGTCACGCCCGCACCGTGCGGGCATGGACTCCGCCCTGCCGCGCAGCCTCACAGGAAGCCAGTGCGCCCTCAACGCGCTCACAACACGTTGAAGACGATTTTGTCATACCACAGCATAGCCAGCCGTGCGCATGTTTGTAAAGCATTGCGGGGCATCGAACTCCTTGGCGCGGCATGTTTTTTGTGCCGTTATCGGCGCAAGGGCGCTTGTCGCGCTTTGCCTTCATGGCGTACTCGTGTATCTTCGAAAAATACATTGCACTTATGCGGAGGAACCCCATGGAAGACCACATTCGCTTTGACAGGCAAAATATCGCGCTGCATCTGCTTGACCAGCGCCTCTTGCCGGAACAAGAAGCGGACGTGGTTTGCCGCAGCACAGACGACATCGTGCACGCGCTGCAAACCATGGTTGTGCGCGGAGCGCCCGCCATAGGCGTCACCGCCGCCTGGGGCTGCGCGCTGGCCCTCAACGAAACCAGCGGGCCAGACTGGGCCACCCAGCTTGAGGAACTCCTCGACCGACTGGCAAACGCCCGCCCCACCGCCGTAAACCTGCGCTGGGCCGTGGACCGCATGCGCAAATGCTGGTGGAGGGCCATAAACAACGGCGGCGGCAACCGCGAATCGCTGCTGACGGTTTTTCTTGACGAGGCGGCCAGAATGCAGGCCGAAGACGTGGAAGCCTGCAAAACCCTGGGCCGCTTTGGCGCGGACTGCCTCAAGGACGGCGACACCGTGCTTACCCACTGCAACGCCGGGGCCCTGGCCACGGCGGGCTACGGCACGGCGCTGGGCGTTATCCGCGGGGCCGTCGAGCAGGGCAAACGCATCAAGGTGATTGCCGATGAAACGCGCCCCTTTTTGCAGGGCGCCCGCCTGACCGCCTGGGAACTGCACAAGGACAACATCCCCGTTACCGTGGCCTGCGACAACGCCTGCGCCCTGCTGATGAGCAAGGGCCTTGTGCAGCGCGTGGTGGTAGGCGCGGACCGCATTGCTGCCAACGGCGACGCGGCCAACAAAATCGGCACATATGGCGTGGCTCTGCTGGCCAGGCATTTCAATATTCCTTTTTACGTGGCCGCGCCGCTCTCCACCATCGACCCAAGCACCCCTGACGGCAGCGGCATCCCCATCGAGCAGCGCCCCGAGCGCGAGGTCACCCATGTGGGCGACAAGCGCCTTACCCCTGTGGATGTGCCCGTGTACAATTTTGCCTTTGACGTGACCCCTGCGGCGCTCATCACCGGCATCATCACCGAAAAAGGCGTGCTGCAGCCGCCCTACGGCCTTGCCATCTGGGCGGCCCTCAACGAGGCCAGCGCAGCGTCCGAAGCCGAAAACTCCGCAACCGAGGAGCGTTAGGGGCCTGTATGAAGGAGCTTGTTCTTGTCATAGGCCCGGCCCTGCCCGAAGCTGCGCGAGCCCTGTGCACCGCGCCCGGTTACGGGTCCGGCGGCAAGCCGGAATCCGCAACCGGCGGCCCCCTGCCCGAGCGCGTCGTCGCGCATTGGGACGGCTGGGAGGCCCCTGCGGGCGAAATTTCGCTTTCGGCCCGACTGCGCGGCGAGCTCAAGGCCATCCGCGCCGAGCATGTGACCTGGGGCCACGATATGGGCCGTCTGCCCATCGCGGGCCGCGAAGTGCAACACTGGCTCCGGGGCGGCGAAAGGCTTTCCATGTGGTGGTGCTCGCTCCTGTACGAGCGTCACCCCAAGATGACCCCCGGCCTCTACACTGTTTACAAACTGCGCGCTCTTGAACGCCTGATGGATGAAGGCTGCTTTGCGTCCCTGCGGGTTTTTGGCGGGGACGACGCCCTCAGACGTGCGCTGGCGCAGATGTGCCGCACCGGCCACCGCCTGTACGCGCAAAGCTGCGACGCCCCCACGCCGCCAGCCCCGGCCAAAAGCCTGTTGCGCAGGCTCTACGAGGCCACGCCCCCGCCCCTGCGCGCGCTGGCCCGCTACGCCCACTGGTGGTGGACAGTACGCCGCCTCCTGCCGCAGACGGCTACCCGGCAGGCGCTGCCGCCCGTTACAGGGCAGGCGGCCACCATTGTGACCTACTTTCCCAATGTGGACATGAAGGCGGCGGAAAATGGCCGCTACCGCAGCCGCTACTGGGAGAATCTGCACGACGCCCTCAACCAGACCGCCCAGGCGGAAACTGGGGCCCGGAGCGGCGGCGGGCATTTTGTGCGCTGGCTTTTTATACGCTTTCCCGCGCCGCAGCTCAGCCTGCCCCAGTGCATTGCCCTACGCGACCGTTTTCGGCACGAAGGCAAGGACGGCGCAAGCTTTCATTACCTTGAAGAATTTTTGACCACAGGCGATCTTGTCGCCGCGCTGTTCCGCTACGCGCGCCTGAGCCTGACCAGCCTACGCATCGAAAAGCAGGCCCGCGCGGGTTTTCACTTTTCCGGCTCGCATCTTGATTTCTGGCCGTATCTTGGCCCCTACTGGGCGGAATCGTTCCGTGGCTGGCGCTGCCTTGAGCGCTGCCTGCAGCAGCAGGCCTTCAAGCGCTATGAGGCGCTGGCCGGGCCGCAGCGCTGGACGCTGTTTCCTCTGGAAAACTGCCCCTGGGAGCGCATGCTCACCCAGGCCGTCCACGCGGCGGGCAACGGCCCGGTCATCGGGGCCCAGCACTCGACCATACGGCCCACGGACTTTCGCTTTTTTGACGATCCGCGCACCTTTACGGGCGAGCTGGCGGCCTTTCAGCCCGATGCCGTGCGCGGCAACGGCGAGTCGGCCTGCGTGCAGTGGCGCGAGGCAGGGGTTCCTGCCGACAGGCTGGACGGGGTCGAGGCCCTGCGCTACCTCTACCTTGTGGACAACAGCGCGCAACCGCCGCAAGCCAGCGACGCCGCGCACCGGCAGCTGCTGGTTGTGACCAGTTTTTTTGCGGACGAAACCGAAGCCCATCTGGCCCTGCTTGCCCGCTCGCTGCACGCGGGCCTGCTTGAGGGCTGGAGCATCCGGGTCAAGCCGCACCCCTATCTGCCAGTGCAGGAGCGGCTTAACTCCCTGCTGGGCCGCCGCGCAAGCGAGGTAATGGTTGTGGACGGCCCCATTGCCGACCAGCTCGTGCCGGGCGTGGTGGTGTGGGCCTCCAACTCCACCACGGTCACGCTGGAGGCTGCCATCAAGGGGCTGCCCGTTATTGCCATGCTGCCCACAGACGACTTTGATCTTTGCCCCCTGCAAGACGTAGACAGCCTGCCGCGCACCGGCGGCGTGGACGATGTGGCCCGCGCCCTGCAGACAGCAGCGCCGCTGCGCCTTGCGCCAGCATATTTGGACCTGGACGTAGATCTGCCCAAATGGAAAACACTTTTGCACCTGAGAGACAAGTAATGAATACGCACGACAGAATGGCCGCCCTTGTGCGCCACTATTACTGGGACAGGGATCTCAACTGCGCGCGCACCACGCTGCGCTGCCTTGAAAGCATGCTGCAGGAACCTCTGCACCCGCAGGTGTACGCCGCCGCTGTGGGCTGCCACGGCGCTGGCGGCACGGGCGGCCAGTGCGGCCTGATGGAAGGCGGCTTGCTGCTGATCGGGCTGCGCGGCGCAGAGCTTGGCAAGGATGAAGGAGATATCGTTGATCTGTGCGCCCGCTACGCGGCCCTTTTTACCGAGCGTTTTTCCAGCCTTGCCTGCAAGGATCTGCGCCCCGGCGGCATCCACCCCAACGACCCGCCCCATCTGTGCGAATCCATTTCTGTAGACGCCATATGTCTTTTGCATGACTTTCTTGACGCGATGGCGCTCTCGGCTGAGCCCAATCGCAGAATTTCGGCTTCTGAAGCCGGTGGCGGAGAATAAGGGGGGCATAATGCCCCACTTTGACAAGACCGCCCGTAACGAATAGGTTGCGCCCAGGCATGGTTTGCAACAGCCCTGCCCATGCAACACGCCTGCCGCCTGGCGGGCTTTCACCCTCAACCCTAGTGGAAGGAGCATCCTTCATGTCGTCCGACAGTTGCCACAGTTCCCCTTCGGAACCTGACAGTTTACGTCGCACCACTCTTTCCACGCCCGCCCGTTCCCGCCGCTGATAATCTTCCTGCGGGCAACGCCGCGTGCGTGCCCCAGGAGATTTTATGGTTCTGCGCTCTTCTTTGCCGCATGGCATGACCGCGCCGTTTGGCCGGTTTTTTTCCTCCCGTAAAGGGCACGGCGTCGCTTCGCCGTCTGTCGCGGATCTGGTGCGCCAGGCCGCAGTCCGCATGCTTGACGCCGCACGTGTTGATCCCGACGAGGCGCTGCAGTCGTTCAGTTCTTCGCCTGACGGGCTCTCGCGGCATCAGGTGCATGGCATGCGCCACAAGTTCGGCGCCAACATCATCGCATCCAAGGGCAAGGACAGCCTGCCCAAACGCCTGGTTACCTCGTTTATCAACCCCTTCAGCGTTGTACTGCTGCTGTTGGCCTGCATCTCGTTTTTTACCGATTACCTGCTGGTCGCCGCGGATGAAAAAGACCTCACCGCCGTCATCATTGTGGCGGTCATGGTCTGCATCAGCGGCGTGCTGCATTTTGTGCAGGAATCCCGCTCAGGCAACGCCGTGGCCCGCCTTGAATCGTTGGTCAAGACAACCATAGAGGTCGTGCGCGAGGGCGAGGGCAAGGAGCTGCCCATCACCTCGCTGGTGGTGGGCGACGTGGTGCGCCTGGCCGCAGGCGACATGATACCTGCCGACATGCGCATTTTGCGGGCCAAAGACCTTTTTGTCAGCCAGTCGTCACTCACGGGCGAGAGCGAACCGGTGGAAAAATTTCCCCACGCCCTGCCTGCCGACGTGGCGGCAACTTCGCCGCTGGACTGCAACAACCTGGCCTTCATGGGCAGCAACGTGGTCAGCGGCGCAGCTTACGGTCTTGTGCTGGCTGTGGGCGGCGCAACGCTTTTTGGCTCGCTGGCCCGCCAGATCGCCGCCACCTCCGCGCCCACCAGCTTTGAAAAAGGGGTCAACTCCGTTTCGTGGCTGCTGCTGCGCTTTATGGCCTGCATGACTCCGGTGGTTCTGTTCGTCAACGGCTTTTCCAAGGGCGACTGGGTGGAGGCGGGGCTTTTTGCCCTTTCCGTGGCTGTGGGGCTGACCCCCGAAATGCTGCCCACGGTGGTCTCGGCCAATCTGGTGCGCGGCGCCGTGTTTATGGCCCGCAAAAAGGTCATTGCCCGCAGGCTTAACGCCATCCAGAATCTGGGCGCCATGGACGTGCTGTGCACCGACAAGACGGGCACGCTCACCCAGGACAGGATTGTGCTCGAATATTCGCTCGACATCCACGGCACGGAAGACGCCCGCGTGCTGCGACACGCCTTTTTGAACAGCTGGTTTCAGACCGGCCTCAAAAACCTGCTGGACGCGGCCATTGTCAATCACGCCGACGAGCTGAGCATGCAGCCCCTGCGCAAGGAATACCGGCTGGTGGACGAAATACCCTTTGATTTCAGCCGCCGCCGCATGAGCGTGGTTGTGGCCGACACCACGGGTAAAACCCAGATCATCACCAAGGGCGCGCTGGAAGAAATGCTGACCGTCTGCGCCTATGCCGAATACCACGGGCAGGTGGAGCCGCTCACCCCTGAGCTGCAGAGCGAAATACTGGAGCGCGTGCGCCGCTACAACAGCGACGGCCTGCGCGTGGTGGGCGTGGCGCACAAAACCATGTCCGCGCCGGGCGGCGTTTTTTCTGTAGCGGACGAAAAAGACATGGTGCTGCTTGGCTATCTGGCTTTTCTTGATCCGCCCAAGGATTCTGCCTCAAGGGCTCTGGCCGCCCTCAGCGAGCACGGCGTACGCGTCAAGGTGCTCACCGGCGACAACGACGCCGTGACCCGCAGCGTGTGCCGTCAGGTGGGCCTGCCCGGCAAAAACATTCTGCTGGGTGCGGACATTGAGGGCATGGACGATGCGGCGCTCAAGGAAGCGGTGGAAAAAGCCGACATCTTCGCCAAACTGAGCCCGCGCCAGAAGGCCCGCATAGTGACCTGCCTGCGCGGCAACGGTCATGTGGTAGGATTCATGGGCGACGGCATCAACGACGCCCCGGCCATGAAAAACGCTGACGTGGGTATTTCGGTCGATTCCGCCGTGGACGTGGCCCGCGAATCAGCCGGGGTCATTTTGCTGGAAAAAGACCTCACCGTACTTGAGGCCGGGGTTATGGAAGGTCGCCGCACCTATGCCAATATTATAAAATATATTAAGATTACTGTAAGTTCCAACTTCGGCAACATGTTTTCGGTGCTGGCGGCCAGCGTGTTCTTGCCGTTTTTGCCCATGACGCCGCTGCAGATTCTGGTGCTCAACCTGCTGTACGATGTTTCGTGCACGGCCATGCCCTGGGACAACGTGGACGAGGACTTTTTGCGCAGCCCCCGCACATGGGACACGGACAGCATACGGCGCTTCATGTTCTGGCTGGGACCCACCAGTTCGATCTTTGACCTCGCAACCTTTGCCCTGCTGTTCTGGGTTATCTGCCCGGCGGTGGTTGCCATGCCCGCAGGCGGCTGGCACGCCATGAGCGGAGCCGATCAGGCCAGCTTTGCCGCCCTGTTTCAGGCGGGCTGGTTTGTGGAATCACTGTGGACGCAGACCATGGTCATCCACATGCTGCGCACGCCCGGCATCCCCCTGCTGCAAAGCCGCGCCGCATGGCAGGTAACCCTGCTCACGGGCCTTGGCGTTGCGGTGGGTACGGCCATTCCCTTTACCAGGCTGGGTCAGGGGCTGGATATGGGCGCGCTGCCCGCCGCCTATTTTCCCTGGCTGGCCGCCGTGCTGGCGGGCTACCTGGCCCTTGCCACGCTGGTCAAGCGACTGTTTATGCGCCGCTACAACACCTGGCTGTAGAAGCGCGGGCGGTCAGGGGCAACACCCCTGACCGCCTGTTGCGAAAACCTGTCCGCCAAGTTCGCTACGCCCGTTCACCGGCATATCCGCCTGATGCAGGCGGCTGCGGCCATGGAACAAACACAACTGTCAGCGCGCGCTGTCAAAAAAATCCTTCTGGTCCCGCACTCCGTAAAGAAACGCGCCCCGGTGGTCTGCGGCGTCGCCAGCATACACGGCCTCGGCCTTGGCGCCTCCGACAGCCTCGGTGTAGCCCACGGCAAGCGTGGACACATAGGGCGGCATGACCTCATCCACCTTGCCGTAATAATAGCGGCAGGGCGTCACCGAGCGCCACATGAAGGCCTGATTGTCGCGCAATCTGCTGAAAAACGCGTTCACGCCCGCCGATGACTGGGCCATGACATCCTCTTGCACCAGGTCGGCGATTTTGGCGGGTATCTGCGCCTGCAATTGCTGCCAGCCGATTTTGTTCTCGTAAAAATTGCGGCAGGCGGCCTCGTATTCCGGCTTGATGACGGTTTGCGGCAGGCCGTGCATATCATAGTAATAGGCGTACGAGTAGGTAAACAGGATGACGCTGCCCGCAAGCCACGTGGCGTCAAGCGGCGTGGGTTTGTTTATCCAGCGGGTCAGCAGCAGATAGAGGTCGGCTGGCGTGGCGGCGGTGGCGGCGGCCTTGACCGGGATGTTGAACGTCTCCAGCCTATGCCGCAACTGCTGGGTGCTCCAGCTGCCCTGCGACCAGCCGCTGAGATAGAGTCCGTCCTCCTCAATGCCCAGATCGGCCAGCACTGCGCGCGCGGCAAACAGCATGTCCACGCAGGCCTGCACCGTGGCCTCGCGCACCATGTAACTGTCTGGTTCGGTTGAATCGCCTTTGCCGATGTAGTCTGCGGCGATAACTACATAGCCGTTACCGGCCAGACGGGCGGAGACAATGCGTGTTTCGTCCGATTCTTCTGGCCGCGAGGGCACGGCCGTGCGCGTAAATACCGTGCCGTGCTGGTACGAAACCACCGGCAGTTTTTTTTGCACCGTCTCCGGTACGACCACCAGACCGGAGGCCAGCGTGGGCCTGTTGCCCTGCTCGGGGATCACGGTTGCATACTGCACCTTATAAAGGCGCACGCCGTTTTTTGCCTTGGGGTACTGCACCGCAAAATTGCTGAAAGCCGCTACCTCCGCCGACAAAATTTTATCCAGCCGGTCAGCGCTGTAATCGCCGATGTGCGTGTAGCGCACGCCCGAAGCGACCGCCTTGTAGTCCGCCGCATTGGCGTTGAAGGCCAGCAAGATGAACAAAATGACAATGCTTGTGGTCTGCCGCATGGAGCCTCCGGGTTGGGTGGTTCTTTGCTCCACACTACCTGTGCGGCCGACATTTGCAAGCCCGCCCCGGCAGCGCAGACCGGGCGGCTGCAAAAAAAAGGACCCCGCCAAAAGGAGGGGTCCTGAACAGGAGCAGCGATGCCGGGCTTAGCGCCCGGACTTCATGCTGGCGATCAGCCCGCGCAGCACCTGCGCCTGCTGGGCCATTTCGGCAACTGCCACAGCGGAATGCTGCATGGCCGAGCTTGTCTCGAGCGAAATGCGGTTAACGTCCTCAATGGAGTGGTTGATCTCTTCGCTGGTGGCGGACTGTTCCTCCGCCGCCGTGGCGATGGACTGCACCTGCTGGGCCGTGGCGTCCACCAGCTGCACAATTTCGCGCAGCGCCTCGCCCGATGTGCCCGCAAGGCTTGTGGTGCTGTCGATCATGCCCACCACCTGATCCACATTGCCCACATTGTTGCGGGTTCCAGTCTGGATATCGCGGATGGCGTCGCCCACTTCCTTGGTGGCGGTCATGGTTTTTTCCGCCAGTTTGCGCACCTCGTCGGCAACCACGGCAAAACCGCGCCCGGCCTCGCCCGCACGTGCGGCTTCAATGGCCGCATTGAGCGCCAGCAGGTTGGTCTGATCGGCAATGTCCGAAATAACGCCCAAAATCTGCCCCGTACTCTCGGCCTGCTGGCCCAGAGAGGTCATCTCTTTTTTCAGCTCCATGGCCTGGGCCTGGATGCGGCTGATGTCCGCAACCACACGCTCCACAACTTGCGCGCCGCTCTCGGCCTTGCCCTTGGCGTTTTTGGCCGAGTCCGCTGCCTGCCCGGCATTGCGCGCCACCTCAAGCACGGTGGCGTTCATTTCTTCCATGGCGGTGGCGGTTTCGCCCACGCGGGTCGTCTGGCTTTCCGCCCCGCGACTGGCCTGCTCCACCTGGGCGGAGAGCTCCTCGGACGCGGTGGTGACGGCTTCCACCACTCCCTCAAGCTGGGTGGCGGCGTGCAGCATACCCTCGGCCTTGGCCTGCTCTGCGGCCAGGCGTGCGGCCTCGGCCTCTTCCGTCGCTCTGGCCGCGCGGTCCGATTCTTCCCTCGCGATGCGGCTTTTTTCATCGGCTTCGGCAATTTTGCCCTTGAGGCTGCCCACCATGCTGCGCAGGCTGTCCGCCAGCTTGCCGATTTCATTGCGCCGCACGAGCGTCAGGCTGCGGTCAAGGTTGCCGGCCGCCACTGACCGGGCGTAGGCCTCCAGCTCTTGCAGGGGTTTGACGATGATTTTGTCCAAAGCCACAAGGGTAATGCCCACGAGCAGAAAAATGGCGACAACACCCGCGCCGACCATGATATTGCGCTGGTGGTTGGCCGAGGCTTCAATCTCATTGCGGTCCATGGTGATGACGACTTTCCAGTTCCAGCCTGGCACTGGGGCCCAGGCCAGCATCTTTTCCACGCCATTGCGGGTAAACACCTCCGCTCCGGAGGGCGTAGCCAGAACGCGGGCCATGCCCGCTTCCTTTGAGACGTCCTGCAGCACCCGCCCGCTATCTGGATGCCCCACCATTACGCCCGTAGGGGCCACAATAAAGGGATATCCGGTTTTGCCCAGCCGGATGTCGTTGATATATTTTTCCATCAGACCGTCGATGGAATAGGCCATGCCCACGCCGCCGACCACCTTGCCCGACTCGTCCGTGACGGCGTCGGCAACGCCCACGATGGCTTTGCCCGTAATGGCGCTCTTGGACGGGGTATCGCTGAGGCCCGGCTTGCCCTTGAAGGTTTCACGCACGTACTCGCGGTGCGCAAAATTTTTGAGGCTGCCTTCCTTGCCGTGCACGCGGTTGATGATCTGGGTGCCCTCGGTATCAAACAGAAAAAAAGAATTTACCTCGCCAGCGGAAAGCGACATGGCCGCAAGCACGCCAGCTGCCTCGCCGTTGTCGAGCCGGGTACGCAAAAACTGCTTGAGCGCCGGTTGCTGCACCGTGCCGTGCAGCACCATTTGCTGCTGCTCGCCGAAGTCGCCCAGAGACTTGGCAATGGTGCCCGCCAAAAGCCGCATTTGATCAACACTTGACGTCAGACTGGCCTCATGGCTGTACCGGGCTACCACAACTATCAGGGCAGACTGCACCGCAAAAACAACGCTGCCCACAAGAAGCATCATTGCCAGTCTGATGCTGCGTACCGACATAACTTAGCCTCCTCACTGCAAAACAGATTACTTGCTATCAGGCCGTTCACTGCCGTTTGCTCGGAAACCACATTGGTTATCTAAAATATGGAAATGAAGAGCCATTGCAATATACATTCCATTATATCAATTCCCGAAATTTATATATTATATATTGAAATAACATAATATTTCAAATTATCTGACTTTTAATTTTCATGCCCGCTCGGCTGCGTGTTGCCCATGCGTTAACATTGGCTTTCAGATAATTAACGCCGTGGTTCTGACCGGACGCACCCTGGCCGCGCGGCAAACACTGGCGTACCCCCCAAAAGACAAGCGGCCCCCGTCTGCACGGAGGCCGCTTGTCGTCACGCTTATCGGCATGGTCGTTTACTGTATGACAACCGGTTAAATAAACCGGCAGCACGAGGTTTGCCGCTGCAATCCTCGCTTACGGAGCTTAGCGCCCGGACTTCATGCTGGCGATCAGCCCGCGCAGCACCTGCGCCTGCTGGGCCATTTCTGCAACTGCCGTAGCGGAATGCTGCATGGCCGAGCTTGTCTCGAGCGAAATGCGGTTAACGTCCTCAATGGAGTGGTTGATCTCTTCGCTGGTGGCGGACTGTTCCTCCGCCGCAGTGGCGATGGACTGCACCTGCTGGGCCGTGGCGTCCACCAGCTGCACAATTTCGCGCAGCGCCTCGCCCGATGTGCCCGCAAGGCTTGTGGTGCTGTCGATCATGCCCACCACCTGATCCACATTGCCCACATTGTTGCGGGTTCCAGTCTGGATATCGCGGATGGCGTCGCCCACTTCCTTGGTGGCGGTCATGGTTTTTTCCGCCAGTTTGCGCACCTCGTCGGCAACCACGGCAAAACCGCGCCCGGCCTCGCCCGCACGTGCGGCTTCAATGGCCGCATTGAGCGCCAGCAGGTTGGTCTGGTCGGCAATGTCCGAAATAACGCCCAAAATCTGCCCCGTGCTCTCGGCCTGCTGGCCCAGTGAGGTCATCTCTTTTTTCAGTTCCATGGCCTGGGTCTGGATGCGACTGATGTCCGCAACCACACGCTCCACAACTTCCGCGCCGCTCTCGGCCTTGCCCTTGGCGTTTTTGGCCGAGTCCGCTGCCTGCCCGGCATTGCGCGCCACCTCAAGCACGGTGGCGTTCATTTCTTCCATGGCGGTGGCGGTTTCGCCCACGCGGGTCGTCTGCCGTTCAGAGCCGCGACTGGCCTGCTCCACCTGGGCGGAGAGATCCTCAGACGCGGTGGTGACGGCTTCCACCACTCCCTCAAGCTGGGTGGCGGCGTGCAGCATGCCCTCGGCCTTGGCGTTTTCGGCGGCCAGGCGTGCGGCCTCCGCCTCTTCCTTTGCCTTGGCCGCGCGCGCGGATTCTTCCTGAGCGTGCACGCTCTTTTCGTCCGCTTCGGCTATTTTAGCCTTGAGGCTGCCGACCATCACCCGCAGGCTTTCGGCCAGATTGCCTATTTCATTACGCAGACTGATGGAAAGGATGGAATCAAGATGGCCGCCCGCCACGCCTGAGGCAAAATTCTGCAGCTGCCGCAAGGGGCTGACCACGACTCGCTCCAGGGCAAAAAGGCAAATGCCCACCAGCGCCAGAATGGTCACCAGGCCGACCAGCAGCATGGCGTTGCGCTGCTCGATGGCTGGGGCCTCAATTTCGTCGCGGCCAACACTTACGCCCACGCGCCAGTTCCAGTGCGGGGCCACATCCCAGGCGAGCATGCGTTTTTCGCCAGCGCGCGAAAATTCCACGCCGCTGCCGGTCGACGCCTTGACCATGTCACGGATGCCCGCCTCGTCCGACATGTCCTTGAGGATAAATTCGCTGTTCTCATGGCTGATGACGACGCCCTGAGGAGAAACAACCGTGACGCGCCCCGTTTTGCCGAGGGTGATGCCCTTCAGGTTGTTTGTCAGGCTGTCGATGTCGTAGGACATGCCCACGCCGCCCACGGCCCTGCCCGCGTCGTCAAAAATTGGGGCGGTAACGCTGACGATAAGTTTGCCCGTGGCGATGCTCTTGGTCGGCGCTGAGCTGAAGCCTGGCTTACCTGCCAGGGCGGCCTTGATATACTCCCGGTCGGAAAGATCGCTGAGTTTGCCGGCCTTGCCCTGCGCGCAGGTGATAAGCTGCTTGCCCGAGGCGTCAAAGAGGTACATCGTGTTTATCTCAGCGCCTGCCTGCGACATGGCGGCAAGAAAAACCTCCGCGCCTTTTTTGTCCTCGCCGGTAAGCAAAAACTCGCGCAGGCGCGGCGGCTTGGTAACACCGTTGACAAACATGCTGAGCTGGGCTCCAAAATCGCCCAGCGACTTGGCCACCGTGTCGGCGGTGAGGTCCATCTCATGAGTGCGCGCGACAAGATTGGCCTCATCCCCCATGCGCGTTACCACCACCACAAGCGCAGACTGCACCGCAAGCACCACAAGGCTGATTACGAGCAACATTGCTGTTCTGATACTGCGAAAGACCATATAGCGTCCCTTCCGTAAAAAAGCCCTCAATCATAAAGCGTCTCAACCAGCATTGGCTGGCTTGGCAGATCGTTCTCCCTTACGGGAGATCAATAACCAGGAGCGCGTGCCGGGGCAGGTGCAGCATCCGCAATATATATGGGCCGATGCGCGAATTTTTGGCCTGGAGCGGCATTGCCAAAGCAAAAACAGTGACGGCGGCGCAACAGACTTGCGCCGCCGCCACTCATATTATCGGCTAATGGAAGAGTAACTTTATTTCTTTTGCAAAGAAAGTCTCTCAACAACGGCAGCCGCGCCCATGCGGGCAAACTCGGCCACCTCGCGCCCCTTGCGGGCGCTTTCGGGCAGCAGCAGCTCCGGCTTGTTGGCCAGGCTTTTGTCCGGCGCAACGCCGTATTCGGGCGGGAAGGAATCGTTGAAATACATATCCTGAAACCCTGCGAACTTGAGCGCATGGGCTGTGGCGTCGAGCACCGCGTGCTCCTTGGCGCTGATGAGGCCAAGAGCCTTGGCGTTCAAAAGGCCCGCAAGGCATTCGCCGCCCTGGGTGCAGGCAATGTGGCCGTGACGGTTGGCTATGATCATGGCGTCCATGATCTGCTGCTCGGTCACGCGCACAACCTGAAAGGCCGCCTCGCCGCCCTTTTCGATGAACATTTCCGCCAGCTTGCGCACGCGCGGGAAGGACACCGGGTTGCCGATCATGGCGGCCTGCGCAACGCTGGGCGTTACGGTGACGGGTTGCCAGTGGCGGGTCTCCCTGGGAGCGTCGTAGTAGCGCCACACGGGGTCGGCATGCTCGGATTGCACGCCAAACACGCGCGGCAACGAGCTGATGATGCCAAGCTCAAGCATTTTCAAAAAGCCGCACATGATGGCCGTAATGTTGCCCGCATTGCCGATGGGCACAAAGAGGCACAGGTCTGTCATGTCCCAGCCGTACCACTGGGCGGTCTCGTAGGCATAAGATTCCTGCCCGAGGATGCGCCAGCTGTTTTTGGAGTTGAGCAGGGCCACGCGATAGTTTTCGGCCAGCAGCTCCACCACCTTCATGCAGTCGTCAAACACGCCGGGCAGCTCAAGCACGGTGGCTCCGCTGCCCAGAGGCTGCGAAAGCTGCTGGGGCGTCACCTTGCCGTGGGGCAGCAGCACCACGCTCTTGAGGGGCGCGCCCACATACGAGGCATACAGGGCCGCAGCGGCAGAGGTATCGCCCGTAGAGGCGCACACGGTGAGCACTTCGTCCCACTTGTTGCGGCGGCACAGCCACTTGAGATAGCTGAAGGCGCAGGCCATGCCGCGATCCTTGAAGGAGGCGCTGGGGTTCTGGCCGTCGTTCTTGTAGGCAAAGGGCACGCCCACGCGGTCACGCAGGGCCGGGGCGGCCTCGATGATGGGCGTGATGCCCTCGCCCAGATAGACGATGTCGTCCTCGTCCAGCAAAGGCGCAAGCAGCTCGTAAAAGCGGAAGATCCCCCGAAGCGCGGTGCTGCGGCTGGCGGAGCGGGCATCGAACAGTTCGCGCCACTCAGCGCCGCTGCGCTCTTTCAGTTTGTCAAAATCGAGGTTTTCCAGCAAAAACACGCCGCCGCACTGGGGGCAGGTGTACAGCAGGCTGTCGCCGGGGTGACGAGCGCCGCAGTCAAGACAAACATACTCCATGCGGCCGCGATAGGCCGGAAAATCCGCATGCGCCATGAGAGAAACTCCTTGATAAGTGCGTCAGGCAAACAACCGTTGCCAACGGCGTGTTGCCCTGCCCCCGGATTGCAAGTCACTGTGCTGCAGGGGGCACATTCTGGCAGGTGCGACGGCAACAGTCCTGCTGCCGCCAAATTACCAAAGGGCGCCGGAGCTAACCCTTGTCTTCCTGTTTATCCGCGTGCTTGCCCTTGAGCCAGCTTTTTTCAGTGCCCGCGCGCAGGCGGGCGATGTTTTCCTTGTGCTTCCACACCACCACGGCGCAGACGCAGAGCGCAAGGGGCAGCCACGTCCACAGGCTTGTAACCGCCAGGGACACCGCCAGGGCCGTTACCAGGGTCAGCGAGCCAAGAGAAACAAAACCGCTGCGCCAGATAACCAGGCAGCACAAGGCCGAAGCCGCCAGCAGCTGCCAGAAGGCCAGGGGAATAAACACGCCGATGCTTGTGGCTACGGCCTTGCCGCCCTTGAACTTCATAAAGCAGGAAAAAACATGCCCCAGCACGCAGGCCAGGCCCACGGCGCTGACAAAGACCGGCGAGGCATTGATGCGAAACGCCAGCCAGACCGGCACAGCCCCCTTGCACACATCGCAGGCCAGCGTCGCCACACCCCAGCCAAAACCGCACAGGCGGGCCACGTTGGTGGCCCCGGTGTTGCGGCTGCCGCTCTCACGCGGGTCTATGCGGCAAAAGGTTTTGGCAATCACCAGGCCCCACGGCACGGACCCCAGCACATAGGCCAGAGCAATCCACAATACTTCCAGCATATTCGTCTCCGCTGCAAGCCCTATAATATTCCGGACATCCTGCTGTCCGTCACCTCAAAAACACCCGGGCCCGCATTGCGCGTGGCCGTGTCGCCCACGCATTGCGGCAGGCCGGCATCAACCGGCTCAGGCATGACCGCGCGCAGGCGCGCGCGGCGCTACTCGGCCGGGACAGCTTCCAAAATCATTATTTCGTTGTACAGCGGCTGCACCTTGCCTATGCGCACGTCCACCGCAAGGCCGGGATGCGCCCGCTCATCAAACAGCCTCCGCTTGCCGCGCACAAACATGCCCTGATCGGGCAGGCTCACGGTTACAAAAGCGTCGTTTTCTTCTGTAATAACGCCGTGCCACCAGACCTTGTCGCCCTTCTGGCGGAAAAACAGCAGCTTCCAGTACCGGGGGCGGAAGCGTTGCACCTGCCCCGCCGCATCCAGCGCGGGCGAAAGCACGTTGAGCAGGTCGGTCAGTTCGGCCTCTGTCCAGCGCGGCTGCCCGGTACGAAAATAATGCACCAGCTGCTCTTCGTTCACCAGATCGGGATACCGCCTGAGCGGCGAGGTCACGGGCGTATACCGCGCAAGCCCCAAGGCCGCATGCGGACGGGCCTGCACCTCAAGCCCCGATGGGGTCAGCGCGCGCATGATGCGCGTCATGTCCTGAGGCGTTGTCCATACGCCGGCGTATTCTTTGGGCAGGGCCACGTCCTGCACCCGGTGCAGCATGGCAACGCCCCGGTCCGCAGCCCACTGGGCCACAGCGGCGCTGGCAAGAATCATCATTTCCGCCACCAGCATCTGCGCGTCCGGAGCCTGATAATCCAGCCCCACTTCCACGCGCACGTCCGCGCCTTCGCCTTCAAGGTGAATAACCGGGTCAGGGCGGTCCATGATCACAGCCCCGTCGGCAATACGGGCGGTCTGCCGTTGCCGGGCCAGGGCAAGGCCCAGGCGCAGCTGCTCCGCGTAGGGAGCCGACGCGTTCTGCGGCAAGGGGTCGCCTGCGGCCAGAGCGTCCAGCACCGCCTGACTGTCGCTGTACGTCAGGTTGGCGGCCAGCCGCGACTGCACCACAGAGACCTCGCAGTCGCCCAGTCCGCCGTCAGCCGCCACGTGCACCAGCACCTTCAGGGCGGGGCGCGCCTGTCCGGCCAGCAGCGAGTACGCCTCCGTGCCCAGCGCTTCGGGCAGCATGTGGCAGTCGCCTTCCGGCAGGTAAATGCTTGTGCCCCGGCGCAGCACCAGCTTGTCCAGCGGCCCGCCAAAATTCCAGAACAGCGCCGGGCAGGCCAGCATGAGCGTCACCGCCCAGCCCTCGCCCTCGGTCTGCACGTTAAAGGCGTCGTCCACGTCGCGCGTGGTTGCACTGTCTATGCTGATGCAGGGCTGGTCGCAGTTTTCAAAAACGCCTTCCAGACCCCGCCGGGCAAAGGCGTCAAGCGGCTCGCGGCCAGCTGCTGCCAGGGCATGGACCTCGTCGGCGCACTCGCTCCACCATGTATCGCCCGAAGCGTAGCCCGCGCGGTCCAGCCAAAAATTGTAGTGGGCCGGCACCTTGCCCCAGGCGACCAGCAGCTGCAGGGGCAGATGCGGCACATCGGGCAGACCTTTGCACAGGGTGCGCCAGATGGTTTCGTACTCCTGACTTTCAGGATCAACCATGCGGGAAAAAAGAACTTCTGCAAGCTGATCGGCCACTTCCTGCGAGGGCCACTCGCCAAGCGTCGCGCCCTCTCGCGGGGGCTGCGGCAGCTCGCGCTTGCGGCAGGCAACCTCCCACAGCAGACGCAAAAAGGCGGCTCCACCGGCGATGAGCGATTCGCGCTCAAGGCGGGCTTTTTCTTCCACCAGACGTTTTTCAACCATATCGGCTGAAAAAACCTGAAAATCCGGGGGCTGAAAGCGAAAATGGCTTTTGCAGGCCAGCAGGGCCCGGCCATAGGCGGAGATGTGATCGGCGCCGGGGTCGCTTTCAAAAAGTTCGGCAAACCAGCTGGCGGGGGCTATTTCCACCTCGCCCTGGGCCAGTTCCCACACGTCCATGACGGGCACCTGGGCGGCCAGGTCCTCGCGCGATTTTTTGTGCGCCTCAAGCAGGCGCACGGCGTCTTCACGCCCCAGATCCACCCCGTGCAACGGCCCAAGCCAGGGCAGCAGACGCGAAGAATTGAGGCGGGTCTCCCGCCTGTTAGGCAAGAGCAGCCGCAAGCGCCCGCCGGCCTCTTCAGTGACCAGGGCAATCTGTACGGCATTGCCTTCCATATATTCCACAACGCAACCCGGCGCAGGGTAGCGTACACAATCAGACATGCCCGCTCCTTCAGAAAAAAGCGCGTCCGTTCCCCTATAGACCGCCGCGCTCTTGCAACAAAGGACAATCCTTTATTTTTGGCCTTCTGGCAAGTACCGCCGGGAACGGGGCGCTGCGCATACTGGACGCAGGGGCTGTAACCCGCTATATTAGCCGCTTACGGCAACAATCTTTACCGCGCGCATCGCGCGAGCAGGGCGGACACCCGATGAGCAACATTATTCACCAAACTGGAGGCAGCCGTACCCTGGTCATGCAGGAGCCGGAAAAACCGCAGCTCTACCGTGAGCTTTTTCCCTACACCAGCATTTGCCGCACCTCTTTTGACGAGGTACTGCTGTCGCCCAGACCGCCAGAGCAGATGTGCATCACCGACACGACCTTTCGCGACGGCCAGCAAGCCCGCCCCCCCTATACGGTCAAGCAAGTCGCCAAAATGTTCGATTTTCTGCATAGACTGGGCGGAAAAACCGGACTGATCACGGCTTCGGAATTTTTTCTGTACTCGGCCAAAGACCGCAAGTGCATCGATGTCTGCCGCGCCAGAGGCTACCGTTTTCCACGTGTGACCGCCTGGATACGCGCCACCAAGGACGACCTCAAACTCGCCCGCGATATGGAATTTGACGAAACCGGCATGCTCACCAGCGTGTCAGACTATCATATTTTTCTCAAACTGGGCAAAACCCGCCAGCAGGCCATGGACATGTACGTGGGTATGGCCGAACAGGCGCTGGAGTGGGGCATCATACCCCGCTGCCACTTTGAAGACGTAACCAGAGCCGACATTTACGGTTTTTGCCTGCCCCTGGCCCAGCGTCTCATGGACCTCTCGCGCCAGAGCGGCATGCCGGTCAAAATACGCCTCTGCGATACCATGGGCTATGGCGTTCCTTATCCCGGCGCGGCGCTGCCCCGCTCGGTGCAGCGCATCGTGCGCTGCTTCACAGACGAGGCTGGCGTTCCCGGTCAGTGGCTTGAGTGGCACGGACATAACGACTTTCACAAGGTGCTGGTCAACGGCGTTACCGCATGGCTCTACGGCTGCGGCGCGGTCAACGGCACGCTGTTTGGTTTTGGCGAGCGCACGGGCAACACGCCGCTGGAGGCCCTGCTCGTCGAGTACATTTCGCTCACGGGCGACGATGCCGCCGCCGACACCACCATTTTGAGCGAAGTTGCCGAGTTTTTTGAAAAAGAACTGCACTACCGCATCCCCAACAACTATCCCTTTGTGGGCCGCGACTTCAACGCCACCAGCGCGGGCGTGCACGCCGACGGACTGGCCAAGAACGAAGAAATTTACAACATCTTCGACACCAACCATCTGCTTGGCCGCCCCGTGCCCATCATCATTACCGACAAGACCGGCCGCGCGGGCGTCGCCTACTGGATCAACGCCAACCTCAGCCTGCGCAGCGACCAGCTGGTCTCCAAAAAACACCCCGCCGTGGGGCAGATCTACGACGCCATCATGTCCGTGTACGAAGAAACGGGCCGCACGACGAGCTTCTCGCACGAAGAGATGGAAGCCCTGGTGCAGCGCTTTATGCCCGAGCTCTTCGCCTCCGAATACGACCACATGAAGCAGCTGGCTGGCGAGCTCTCGGCCAACATCATCATCCGCCTTGCCCGCAGCAAGGACCTGCTGGACTTCAGCAAGCATGCCTGCGGACGGCTGGACGAGTTTGTGCGCGAGTATCCCTTTATCCAGTACTGCTATCTTACTGACGACCAGGGCAAGCTGCGCTGCTCGGCCATCACCGACCCCGTTTACCGCGAAACCTACGAGGCCCTGCCCATCGGCTACGATTTTTCGGAGCGCGAATGGTTCAAGATGCCCATGAAAACCGGCGACCTGCACATCATGGACGTGTACCAGTCGCACTTTACGAGCAAGCTCATCATTACCGTTTCATGCGCGGTTACTGATGAAAAAGACAACATCGTGGGCGTCATTGGCGTGGATATCCAGCTTGAACAGCTCCTCAAACGCGCACGCGCTCTCCAGCAGGAAGTGGCGGCAGCAGACGACAGCGACAACGATTAAGGTAAGGAAATTTCATGAACAAGAGAATCTACTGGATCGAAGGCGACGGCATCGGCCCCGAAATCTGGAAGGCCGCGCGCCCTGTCATTGAAGCTGCCCTGGCCGCGGAACATACCGGCATAAATCTGGAATGGACCGAGCTGCTGGCTGGCGACAAGGCCGTCAGGGAAACCGGCTCTCCCCTGCCCGAGGCAACCCTGCAGACCCTGCGCACCGCCGAGCTGGCCATGAAGGGCCCCCTGGGCACCCCCGTGGGCACGGGCATACGCAGCCTCAACGTGGCCCTGCGCCAGGGGCTTGACCTCTACGCCTGCATCCGCCCGGTGCGCCACTTTGAAGGGCTTGAAACCCCGGTCAAGCACCCCGAGCGGGTCAACATGGTCATCTTTCGCGAGAACACCGAGGACGTCTACGCCGGTGTGGAATTTGCCGCCGGAACCCCCGAAGCCCGCAAGCTTATCACCTTTTTGCGTGAAGAGCTGGGCGTAAACAAGGTGGACGAAACCGCCGCCGTGGGCATCAAGCCCATGACCGAGGCTGGTTCCAAACGCCTGGTGCGCCGCGCCCTGCGCTTTGCCCTTGACCAGAAGCAGCAGAGTCTCACCCTGGTGCACAAGGGCAATATCATGAAGTTTACCGAAGGCGCCTTTCGCCAGTGGGGCTACGACGTGGCCGCGCAGGAATTTGGCGACCTCACCTGCACGGAAAAAGAACCCGTGGCTGGCCGCCTTGTGGTCAAGGACCGCATTGCCGACGCCATGTTTCAGGAGGCGCTGCTGCGCCCCGAGCAGTACCAGATACTCGCCACCCCCAACCTCAACGGCGACTATATCTCCGACGCCCTTGCGGCGCAGGTGGGCGGCCTTGGCCTGGCCCCAGGCGTAAACATGTCGGACACGCTGGCCTTTTACGAAGCCACCCACGGCACTGCCCCCACCATTGCGGGCAAGGACAAGGCCAACCCCGGCAGCGTCATCCTGTGCGGCGCACTCATGCTTGAGCACATCGGCGCGCCCAAGGCCGCCGAGCGCATCCGCAACGCCGTGAGCAAGGCCATTGCGGGCAAGGCGGTGACCGAAGATCTGGCCGCTCAGGTTCCCGGTTCGCGCACCGTGGGCTGCGTCGAATTTGGCGAAATCATCGGCGCAAACCTGTAGCACGCACGGCCCTGCGCCAGCCCGGCCCGTTGCGGCAGCAAGGACGCCCAAGACGCACGGCCTGACGTGTCTGACTGTTTGCTGATCAGTTGCAGGAGCTGACGGAAAAAAGGAGTGTTATTACGGCACACTCCCGGCGGTCCCGATCGACCGCCGGGCGCAACCGCAAGGCACTCCTTTTCTCCAGTCCGCCCAATGCCGCAAGGGGCGGCAGGGAGCTGCCCCGGCGACGCCGTTTGGCTTTTGCCTCAATGAAGGAATGTACCATGATCTCGCTGGAGACCCTGCTGCTGTTCATCCCGCTGGCAGCCATACTGGTTATGCTGCCGGGGCCGGATTTTGCGCTTATTGCAAAAATTTCACTCATGAATGGCCGCCCGCAGGGGCAGGCCGCCGCCGTGGGCGTGGCCCTTGGCATCTGCGTGCACACCACTGCGGCCATGCTGGGCATTTCGGCCATTATCGCCCAGTCGGTGCTGTGGTTCAGCATTCTCAAATACGTGGGCGCGGCCTATCTGGTGTGGCTGGGCATCCAGGCCCTGCGCGCCGGGCAGAACGCCGGCCAGCCTGTGAGCGCGGCGGTGGTCAAAACGGCGCAGCCCGGTGCCGCCCGCCCCGCGCAACGCCTGGGCCTGCGCCAATGGCTGCACTTTTTTGGCCAGGGGTTTTTGACCAATGTGCTCAACCCCAAGGCCGTGTTGATTTTTTTGACGTTTCTCCCCCAGTTCATGGACCCGCAAGCGCCGCTTGCCCCGCAGTTTCTTACTCTGGGCAGCATCCTGTCGGGTCTGTGTCTGTTCTGGTATGTGCCGCTGGCCTACATGCTGGGCCGCATACGGCACATTTTTGAAAACAGCCGCTTCCAAAAGTGGATGCAGCGCTGTACGGGCCTCGTGTTTATTGCCTTTGGCCTCAAACTGGCCACGGCGCAAGCTGGAGCAGATTAACTTTGAGAATATGCATTCGCAAAGTTTAAGACACGCACGTTCCGGCGCTTGACCGCGCAAACAAGTTGCGTTGCGGTCTTCAACCGTAAGGCTCACAAGTTCGCCAACGGCTGAAGCTGCGTTACGCCTACACGGCGGGCGTCTGCTCACGCAGACGCCAGAGCATTTCAACCTTGAAATACTCTTGCTAACCCGCGTCGCGCCAGCGACCCGCAAACCCCTGAAGGTCTGCCATGATCGAAATCGTAAACAATTCCGTTGTGATTGACGCCAACGGCATATCCATGGCCGAAGAAGCCCGCGCCAAGGGCGTGGACATTGAAGCCGCCCGCAAAAACAGTCTTTCCGCGCGCATTCTGGCCGCGCACAATACCGGCGACGATGCCGACGTGCTGCGCATCCGCTTTGACGCCATGGCCTCGCACGACATTACCTATGTGGGCATCATCCAGACGGCCCGCGCCAGCGGCCTCAAGGAATTTCCCGTCCCCTACGCGCTGACCAACTGTCACAACAGCCTGTGCGCCGTGGGCGGCACCATCAACGAGGACGACCACCTCTTCGGCCTTTCCGCCGCGCGCAAGTACGGCGGCATTTTTGTGCCCCCGCATCTGGCGGTCATCCACCAGTACGTGCGCGAAATGATGACCCGGTGCGGCGGCATGATCCTCGGCTCCGACAGCCATACCCGCTACGGCGCGCTGGGCGTCATGGCCATAGGCGAGGGCGGGCCCGAGCTGGTCAAGCAGCTGCTGGGCAAAACCTACGATGTGACCAATCCGCAAAAGGTTGTGGTGTGGCTCGAGGGCACGCCCCGCCCCGGCGTCGGCCCGCAGGACGTGGCCCTGGCCATCATCGGCGCGGTGTTCAAAAACGGCTTTGTCAAAAACAAGGTTATGGAATTCATGGGCCCCGGCGTGGCGGGTCTTTCTGTCGAATACCGCTGCGGCATCGACGTCATGACCACCGAAACCACCTGTCTGTCCTCCATCTGGACCACGGACGAAAAGGTGCGCGACTACATGACCGTGCATGGCCGTGCAAACGACTACGCCGAGCTGCGCCTTGAAGGCCCCGCCTGCTACGACGGACTTATCCGCGTTGACCTGAGCCGCATCGTGCCCATGATCGCCCTGCCCTTCCACCCCAGCAACGTGTACCCCGTGGCCGAAGTGGCCAAACACGGGGCAGAGCTGCTGGCCGAGGTGGAGGCCGAGGCCCAGCGCCAGTTTGGCGACGCGGCCAAAGGCCTGAACATGCGCGCCAAGGTGCGCGACGGCGGCGTGTGGGTTGACCAGGGCATCATTGCTGGCTGCGCGGGCGGCAACTTTGAAAACATCGCTCTTGCCGCCGCCATCCTTGACGGCAAAACCACGGGCAATCAGGCCTTCAACCTGGCCGTCTACCCCGCCAGCGAGCCGCAGGGCCTGGCGCTGGTCAAAAACGGCGCAGCCGCCAAGCTCATGCTGGCTGGCGCAGTGATGAAAACCGCCTTCTGCGGCCCCTGCTTCGGCGCTGGCGACACTCCGGCGCACGGCGCGCTCTCCATCCGGCATACCACCCGCAACTTCCCCAACCGCGAGGGCTCCAAGCCTTCCAACGGGCAGGTCTCCACCGTGGCGCTCATGGACGCCCGCTCCATCGCGGCCACGGCCGCCAACGGCGGCCGCCTAACCCCAGCCACCGAGATTGACTGGTCCGCGCCCGCCCTGGCCCATGCCGACCTTTCGTACAGCTTTGAGCCGCTCATCTACCACAGCCGCGTGTACAACGGCTTTGGCAAGGCAGAACCGCAGGCCGAGCTTGTGCGCGGCCCCAACATCGCCGACTGGCCGAGCATGAGCCCCCTGCCCGAGCACCTGCTGCTGCAGGTGGTGAGCGTCATCACCGACCCTGTCACCACCACGGACGAGCTGATCCCCTCGGGCGAGACCTCGTCCCTGCGCTCCAACCCGCTCAAACTGGCGGAATACACGCTTTCGCGCAAAGACCCCGGTTACGTGGGCCGCGCCAAGGACGTGCACGCTCTGGAAACTGCCCGCCTGGCCAACCCCGGCAACGCCGACCTGCTGGCCAAGGCGCGCGGCCTTTTTGCCGTGTGCGGGCTGGATACGCTGCAGGGTGCCGCCGACCTCAGACAAGTAGGCATGGGTTCCACCATCTTTGCCGTAAAACCCGGCGACGGTTCTGCCCGCGAGCAGGCGGCCTCGTGCCAGAAGGTGCTGGGCGGCTGGGCCAACATGGCCGTGGAATACGCCACCAAGCGCTACCGCTCCAACCTCATCAACTGGGGCATGCTGCCCTTTATCGTTGACCCCTCGCTGGCCGAAGCCCTCAAGGTCGGCGACTGGCTCGTGGTGCCCAACGTGCGCAGCGCCGTGCAGAACGCCGCCCCCAGCTTTACCGGCTACGTGGCGGGCGAAGACGGACAGGCAAAGAAGATCAGCCTTGCCCTCAAGGAACTGACCAGCGACGAACGCAAGATCATCCTCGACGGCTGCCTGATCAACTTCTACAATAGCTAGGCTAGGGTTTTGCGGGGGAGGGACCTTTTTGAAGCCACCCGAAGGGCGCACCGGAGGGGTGTTTTTCTTGGCCGCGTAGCGGGCTAGAAAAATGGACAGCAGAGCTAAAGGTCCCTCTCCCGCACCCCCACCACCAAAAAACTTTATTCTGGTTTTTTGTAATTGCAGAAATCCTGCGCGAAGCGAACGGAAACCCCGAATATCAACGGCCTCTGTGGAACTACTCCACAGAGGCCGTTTTTAATTAAGAATACGCTGGCAAAGAGCTGTTTACTTGGCGGGTTTCTTGTCTGCCTTTTTGTCAGCTTTCTTGTCCGCCTTGTCGTCCGTTTTGGCGGTCGCGGGCTGCGCTTCTTCCGCCACGGGGTTTTTCTCCAGCTCCTGCTGTATGGCCGCCTTCAGCTCCGGGTTTGCCGTCGCGTCATTGAGGCCGGCGCGTAGATGCTCCACCCCGCGCTTGGCGTCGTTGAGAAAATAGATATACAGCACGCCAAGGCTGTAGCGCACGGAGGCCTCGTCCTTGATGACCAGCACCTTTTCAAGCGCCTCGGCGGCTTCCTTGTGCCTGCCCTGACTGTGCTGGATAATGCCAAGCAGATACAGCGGCTTGGGGTTGCTCACATCCATGGTTACCGCGCGCTGGGCAAAGGTCTCTGCCGCGTCCCAGTTCTGGGCGGTCACCAGATGCTCGATAAGATGGATAAGAGCGCCGAGATCCTGCGGATTTTCGGCCACCTGCCGCATAAGTTTGCCCACGGTCTGGGCATCCTCGCCAGCCTCGCCCCCGGCCATTGCCTGCTGGGGGCGGGCCGCTACGGTAATGTGCGGGTTTTGAAACCGCGCCTTGAGCGAGATAAAAAGCATGAGAGCCAGGGCCAGAGCCAGCAGAATAATAAGCATGCGGGCGGCCAGCCCGCCCTTATAGGTCTCAGTCATGATTGAGCATCTCCATCTGGGCAAGACGGGCGGCCAGCGAGCGCTGACGCGCAGCCAAAAAGGCCATGTACGCGCCTATGCCAAGCCATACGGCGGCATTGGCCATGATAACCCAGGTCAGTGTATCCATTGTTCCTCCAGCTGGAGCGAATATTTTTTTGCAAAGGCCGGGCAAACTCAGGCGTCAAGCCCGTTTTGCGCAAGGGCGTCAAGGCGGTCCCTGAGGTCGAGCTGGCGTTTGCGCAGCCACACCAGCGCCGCCCACAGCAGACCAAAACAGGCCACGCAGGCCATAACAGTGACGCGCATTTCCGGCTCCAGACCGCCGCCCTTGCTGCCGAACACAGCGGGGTGGATGGAGCGCCAGATACGCGCCGACATAAAGACCAGCGGCACATCCAAAAAGGCCACCACGCCCACCACGGCGCACACCGTGTTGCGGCGCTGCGGCGGCAGGTCAAGCCCGCGCAAGACCAGATAACCGGCGTAGACAAACCACATGATCAGGGTCGTAGTCAGGCGCGGATCCCACGTCCACCACACGCCCCACGAGCGGCGCGCCCACAGCATGCCCGTAACCAGCGCAAGGCCGCCCAGCAGCACGCCCACCTCGGCGGCAGCCGCAGCCAGACGGTCCGCCGCAGGGTTGCGACGCCACAGATAGGCCACGGAAGCCCCAAAAACTACCAAAAAGCTCACCAGCGCCCACCACGACATGGGCAGGTGGATGTAAAATATCTTTTGCGCCAGCCCCAGGGTAACTTCCTCAGGAGCGTAGGCAAACACCAGCCACTGACAGGCGGCAAAGGCCACGCCGCCAAGCAGGGCCAGAATTTGCGGCAGCGCCGAACACTTGGGCATTACTCGTCCCCCGCGTAGATGTATCCAAACAGCAACAGCCCAGCGCCCAGAAACACGGCGTCAAAGGCGGCGGCAACACCAAGCCAGGCTCCCGGCCCGTCTGGATTAGCCGCACCAAGGGCCTGCGCCCCCACGCTGATGCCCGCCAGCAACAGCGGCGTCAGCAGCGGAAACAGCACAATGCTCAGCAACGATTCGCGGGCGGCCTGCCCCTGCGCCAGCGCCCCCAGCAAGGAACCAAGGGCGCACATGCCAATATCTGTCAGCAGCAGAGCCAGCAGGGCTTCGGGCAGCGGGCCGCTGAGATCCTGCCCCAAAAAAACCACGGCGGCGGGCAAAAAGACAAGCTGCGCCAGCAGCAGCAGCGCCAGCCCGGCGCAACCCTTGCCAAGCCACACGGCCTGCACGGGCGCGGGGCACAGCAAAAGCCCGAGGCGTGAATTGTTGACCTCTTCCAGCGCGTACAGCTGATTAAAAATAAGCACCTGACAAAAAGCGGAGCTTATCCAGAACACCGCCGCAGCGCCCTGCGGGGCCATGCGCTCGCCAATGCCCTGCGAGAGGCTGAACACAAACAGCAGCAGCAGACCCAGCAGCAGGGCCTGCACCAGACCGCTGCCCCGCGCCAGCGTAAGGGCCAGATCCTTGCGGGCCATGGCAAACATCAGGCGCAGCATGCGGGGCCTCCCTGAGAATGGGCCGTTGCGCCTGCGGCGTCGCCCTCCAGCGTTTTTGTCAGGCCAAAGCCGCCAAAGCCCGACGGGATGCCGTCGTAGGCCAGCTTGCGGTGTTCCAGCGCCAGCAACCGGTCGGCCAGCGGCGCATCGCCCGCCAGATCATGGCTGATGAGCACCACGCAAGCCCCGCGCTGCCGGGCGGCGACAACCTCGCGCCGCAACAGGGCCAGCGAGGCCGCATCAAGGCCTGTGCCCGGCTCGTCCAGCAAGAGCACGTCGGGGGCCTGCATGAGCACCCGCGCCAGATTGAGGCGCTGGGCCATGCCGCGTGAAAACACGCCCGCCCGCTCGTGGGCGTGGGCCTCAAGCCCCACGCGGGCGAGCCCGGCCATAAGGTCGTCGTGCGTCAGTTTGAGGCCGTATGCGTCGCGCCAGAAGGCCAGATTTTCCACCGCGCTGAGGCCAGGGTACAAAAAGGTGGCGTGCCCGAGATAGCCCACGCGCGCATGGTCGGCCACCCTGGCAGCGCCAGCGCTGGGGCGCGAAAGCCCGGCCATGATGCGCATGAGGGTGCTTTTGCCCGCGCCGTTGCCGCCCACCAGCAGCGAGACGCTGCCCGCAGCAAACGCGCAGCTGACGTCTTTAAAGACGACCTTGACGCCATAGACCTTGGCGACGCGCACAAGTTCCAGCAAGAGGGGCCCCCTGCGGCTAGGCCGCGCTGTTGTCGTCCGACTCCGGCGCGGAATTTTTGCGGCGACGCAGACCGGCCAGCGGCACCAGGCACATGATCGTGCCGCCGATCCACAGCCAGTTGACCAGCGGCTCTACGCTGATCTTGACCACAACCCTGGAATTTTCGTCCAGCCCCAGCAGCGAAGCATAGATTTCGTTGCCAAGACCGGGAATCACGTCCACTTCCGAAAACTGCATGCTGCCAAACTTGTCGTACAGGCGGCGTTCCGGCGCTACAATGCCCAGCGGCTTGCCGTCCTTGAAGACCTGCAGCCGCGCGGCGATATATTCGTGGTCGGCGCGGCGGCCCTCGCCCAGCTCAAGCAGGGTGGCCGTATAGCTGCCCACAGTGCCGGTTTCGCCCTTTGCGAGCAACATTTCGCGGTCTGTAGTGTACGGGCCGGAAAAGGCAATGCCAATGGCCACCAGGGCCATGCCCATATGCGCACCCAGCGCGCCCACGGTAACGGGATGGGAACGGTTGGCCTTGTCGGCCAGCAGCATGACGGCCCCAAGCACAATACCCACGGCGGCGGAAGCGCCCACCAGCGCCGTAGGCTGGCGGTAGCCCAGCGCCCAGATGACCGAGGCGCTGACCACAAAGCCGCCGATCACCACAAAAAAGCCCTTTTTGTTGCGCAGGCCGCCACTCCAGCCAAGCCACGGACAGGCGGCCATCATGACCACCAGCAGCGCGCCCAGGGGCAGACACACGCGGTTGTAAAAACGGGCGTCAAGGCCGCGCGGCGCGGTGGACCACAGCTTGCTGATGACAGGCCACATGGTGGCCACCAGAATAATTACGGCCAGCGCCAGTAAAACCCAGGCCACAAGGGTAAGAAAACCCTCGCGGCTCTCAAGCCCGGCAAGGGGCTTGCCCGTCTTGGGTGCGGTAAAGGGAACCCACAGGGCAATGACAAGCCCGCTGAGCACAAAAATGGTCAGGGGCGTGCCCACGCTGCCGTCGCCAAAGGCGTGCACCGAATCAATAATGCCGCTGCGCACCAGATAGGTGGCAAAAAAGGCCGAAACCGTGGTGAGCGCCATCATGGTGACGTTGACGCGCCCGAGCTTGCCCCGGCGGTCTTCAACAATCAGGGTGTGCAGCGAGGCCGTGCCGATGAGCCACGGAACCAGCGAGGCGTTTTCCACCGGGTCCCATGCCCAGTAGCCGCCCCAGCCCAGCTCCATGTAGGCCCACCACGCGCCCAGCACTATGCCTGCGGTAAGAAACAGCCATGCCAGAATGATAAAGGGCCGCGAAAGGCGAAACCACGCCCCCTCGCTGCTGCCTTGCCCCGAAAGGCTCTGCGCCAGCGCGAGACAGGCGGGCACGGCAAAACCGCCGTAACCGAGGAACAGCAGCGGCGGGTGAAAAATCATGCCGGGGTTTTGCAGCAGGGGGTTCAGGCCGTTGCCGTCTGCGGGCACGGGCGTCTGCAGCACAAAGGGGTTGCTCCAGCTGGTGAGGATAAGGGCAAAAAAGCCCATGATGATGTAAAAAAAGCTCCAGTACCACAGGCGAGTGGGACGGCTGAGGCTTTTGTAGGCCCGCGTGAGGGCAAAGACGCTGCCGCTCAGGCCCACGGCCAGCCCCCAGAAGAGCATGGAGCCGGGCTGCCCGGCCCAGAAGGCCGTAAGGCGGTAAAACACCGGTAAAACGCGGTCGGTATAGCTGGCCACGTATGCAAGGCTGAAGTCATTCCAGAACAGGGCGTGCAGCAGCAGGGCCGAGGCCAGCAGCAGCGCGCCGCTGATGACAAGGTGGGCTTTTTCCACCACGGGCAGGGAGTCTTCCCGGTTTTGCCACAATTGCAGAAGGGCCAGACCGCCGCCGCCAAGCGCGGCCAGCAGGGCTATCAGTTGAAGACCAAAGGCAAAAACGTACATAGGACTCCTTATCCCGCTAGGGGGGCGGCCCGCCGCTGGGCGGGGAGTGGCTGTCGTGCGTGCATCAAACTGCCGCCTGCGCCCAGCGGCTCGGGGCCGAACAGGCGGACAGGTCAACCGGGCAAAAACAAAAGCCGCAATCGCCGCCCGCAACCGATGGCAGGGCGAAAGGCCAGAGGCCGGTCGCTCCCGGCTGACGGCAACCCGGCCTCAACGGCTAGCTGCGATTCTCTTTCTGGTATTTGGAGGGGCACTTGGTCATGAGCGTCTTGGCCTGAAAACGGCCCTCCGCACCCATGCCGCCTTCAACAATCACTTCCGCCCCGGCCTTGAAGGTATCCGGCACAGCGCCGGAATAGCTTATTTCAATAGTCTGGCTGGCGTTGTCCTTGTCTTCAAGGCGAAAGCTCACACCGGGCGCGCCCCGGTGCTTTTCAATGCCCTCTTCGGCAACAGTGCCAAACAGCCGCGCGGCCACGAGCTTTTCGGGCGTAGAGGCCTTGGCTTCCGACACATTCAGAAAGTACACGCTGTTTTCAGAAAAGCCGGAATATGCAAGATAGCCCACCCCGCCCAAAAAGAGCAGCAGCGCGGCTATGTAGATGCCTGTGTTTTTTTTACGGGCCATGCGTTTCTCCTGAAACATTGGGCCATGTTTGTGCTGCCCGAAAGGGGCCATGGCCTGCGGCCTGCCCTGCCGCTGCGGGCAGAAAAACCGCGTCTGCCGGGCTGGGGCGTTTGCCCTGGCTATCCGGCTTTGATTTGCCGAAACCCTACGCTATTTTGTACCCGCTGACAAGATAGGAATTATTTTTAATAGAACATTCAGCCATTGAAAATGGCTGTCTGCCCGGCCAGGTTTTTTGCAAAAGTGCGCGTTAAACGCCTGCGCGGCGGGCATGCTCCGGTTGCGCAAACATGCTGGATAAAATTCTTTAAAACAGTACTCCAGCATGGGGCGGGGCTTCTGTGACTGCAGTCACATTACGGGCAGAATTTGTGCGCAGGGGCAGGCGCAGTTGTGGCCGGGGCAGCCGGGTTGCAGGGCGGATGCCGCAACTGACGGCGGCCCGGCCCGCCAGCATGCTGGCCCGTCTGCATGCTGGCGCGGCGTGCGCATGGGGCGGCACTGGTCTGGCGCTGGCCCCTGGCCACGCTGGATGCTGTTGGGCGAAGGCCAAACCTGAGGCAGAGATGCGACCGCACCCGTAGCCAGATTTGGGTCTCGTCTTAACATACTACTCTAATAAGATTATCGCCACAAGGTCAAAAAAAATATTCAGCCTCTGTTGGCGCGTCGCGACGTACTGCGGAGCTGGCGCTTACCCCTGACGGCCAGCGCTCACCTCGCGCCGCCGCTGGCGGGCCAGGGCGCGCAGGTCGTCCACATTGTCGCTTTCGTCCACAATTTCGCTGCCGAGTATTTCTTCGAGCACGTCTTCAAGCGAGACCACGCCCGCAAGGCCCCCGTATTCGTCCAGCACCACAAAAAGGTGCACCCTGGCCTTGAGCAGATCGTGCAGCAGCACGTCAAGAGTTTGATTTTCAATGATAAAATGTGCAGGGCGCATAATCTTGCCCAGGGCTACATTCTTGCGCCCCTCGTTGACGCAGCGGCCAAGGGTGCGCCGCTCCACCACGCCCACGATGTCTTCATTATTGTCGCCGTAGACGGGTATGCGGCTGAAGTGCCATGTGCGCTGATCGGTGTAGGCCTGCTCGACCGTCATGTCGTCCGCCAGCTCAAACACCACGGTGCGCGGGGTCATTATTTCGCGCACGCGCTTTTGGTCCAGCGCCAGCACATTACGGATAAAGGCTTCTTCGTAGGGTTTAATGCGGCCCGCCTGACGCGAAAGGCTGGTGACGGCGCGGATGTCGTCTTCTGAAATAACCGGCCCGGCGGGCGGCGGGGCCACAAGCCGCGTGATCATGCTGGTGACCCACAGCAGGGGCGTCATCACCTTGACCATGATGGCAAGGGGGCGGGCCAGCAGCACGGCAATGGGCTCCGCCTTGGATACGCCGAGGTTTTTGGGCAAAATTTCGCCCATGGTGAGGATAAGCACCGTAAAGCCCACGGCAAAAACAGACATGTATTCCGACCCGTACACGGACAAAAAAGCCGCGCCCGCCACGGTTGCCCCGGCGGTGTTGGCAATGGTGTTGAGGGTAAGGATGGCGGCTATGGGTTTGTCCACCTGCGTGCGCAGGCTGTACAGCAGCTCGCCTGCCTTGCTGCCTGATTTGCGCAACCGCTCGATGGTCGACCAGGAGAGGGAATAGAGCACCGTTTCAAGCAGCGAACAGGTAAAGGAAACGGCAACAGCAATAACAACAGCCAGAACAAGGGTGAGCATGGCGAAACATCCGAAAGATTAGGTGCGCGTGCCGCCGTGCAAAACGCAAGGCGACGCTGACTGCCGAAGTTTAGCCTCGCCCGCCCATGTTTGCAATTGGTGCGCAAGGGCAAGGGTATGAGGTACGGGCCGGGCACAGGTTGCAACCCGAACGATGCGGCTGGACGGGGAGATAATCAGGGACCGCAGCCAGGGGGTTCAAGCCGGGACTGGATGAATGCGCGCACGGCGGCTATCGTCAAACGCAATCCCGGTAAAAAACCGCCGCAAACAAAATGTAATCCTATAAATCAGCAAAGTTACGACGCAAAAATACCTGCCAAAACGCCATGCCGACACAATTTTTTTGAATATTGATAAAAAAATTCATATGCCGCGTATTTACTGCAAGCAAGATTAAGCGTACTATATATTACAGTATATTATATTGGTGCTGGCCATGAAAAAAACTGTCCAGCCAGCGTGTACGCGCAGATGGCAAAAATACGCTGCGCGGGCAAAAATAATTTCATTATTTACAAACGGCGCAAAACAGCGCCCATGGCTGATTTACGGCAAGGATGCACAGATATGAACGTTGCTGCCATAAAGAATTTTACAAATTTTCTTGACAGCCAGAGGCACAGCGTTTACATATCTGTTCTCGCAGCGAGAAACGCTGCACGTGTCGCGGGGTGGAGCAGCTCGGTAGCTCGTCGGGCTCATAACCCGAAGGTCGTAGGTTCAAATCCTGCCCCCGCAACCAGATAATTCAAGCCCTTACGTTGAACAAACGTAAGGGCTTTTTTGTTAGTCTTCCCTATTCCTACCCCTGCTTCAAATTCATCTAAATTTGCGATTTTATGAGGCTGACGGAGGACGACAAGATGCCCCTATTCAGGCAAACATTCGAAGCAAGCACCCTCAGAAAATTCATTCGAAGGAGCGACTTCTGGAAAAAGAATAATTTTTGTGATGATCGATCAGAGTTGGATTGCGTCCTCTCCCAACTATGCGAAAGGATATGGGACATTCATTACAAGATTGAAACAAAATTTTTCACAAATCAAAACCAGAAAAGAGTTTACGTCATAAATGACTATGATGATTCGATTGTTTTACGAAAAATTGCATCCGACATTAAACGCATTTATCAACTGTTCCCTCCCTCGCGTAATGAGATCGTTGAACAAGTAATTTCATTACTCAAAGATGGCTCCAGCTATTCTATTCTTCGAACAGATATAAAAAGTTTTTTTGAAAGCATTCCGCTTGAAAAGATCATTAGTAAACTTAGCGACGATGGACTCCTATCGCCAAAATCACTGTCAATAATAAAAAATTTATACAGAAATGAGGACGGCACCACTTCTTTTAAAAGAGGATTTAGCACTAGCTCTATTTTATCTGAATTATATATGAGAAGTTTTGATAGAAAAATAAAAGAAATTGATGGAGTATATTATTACAATAGATTTGTTGATGACATTGTCATATTTACAACAAAAGACACAAAGCACTTACTAACTATAATAGCTACGCTTTTAGGCGAAAATCTAAAATTAAACGAAAAAAAAACATCTATAACAATCCTTCCGTGCGAAAAATACCAAACAAAAGGTTACTACAAGCACAAAAAATGCAATGAATCTGAACAATGCAAATACAATAATAAATCATTTAACTATCTTGGATACAATTTTACGATACCATGCTTACCCAATAAAGACACTAAAGAGAGGGAGATTGAAGTTCGACTTTCAAAGAACAAACTAAATAAATATAAAACTAGAATAACAAAATCATTTCTCAAATATGCAAAAGACAGAAATTTTGATTTACTCATAGATCGAATTAGCTTTTTGACTGACAACAGTAAAATACCATCTGAACGAAATATTGGAAAGATAATGACAGGCATATACTACACCTACCCATTCTTATCCAATCCAGACAATGAGCTCTGTGAGCTTGATAAATATCTTTTAAATTGCATCCACTGTTCCCATAATGCATTTAACGGACAAATTAGGTTTACAAGGGAACAACTCAAAGCAATAAAAAAATACACATTTGTGAATGGGTTTAAAAAACAGATTTCGCATTCTGTCACATACGTCAAATTAGCTCAAATTTGTGAGTGCTGGAAACATGCCTAAACTAAAAAGCATAAAAATAGGAAAATATAGATGTATTCTAAGTGATACGCTGCCGTACGAGACACTAATCATTTTTTCAAATGTTGGTTTATTCAGCTATCTGACTACAGCGCAGCATGAAATATGGATAGACCAGCTGCTTGGAATTCAATCAAAAATCATGTTTACCAAGCCATACAACTACAACATAAGACATAAACCAACACGCGATAGACTGATCAGCATAATTCACCCCTCTGTACAGATTCAAATCGCTGACTTTTACGACAAATATTCAAAAAATGTTCTGTATCTTTGTTCCAAGAGTAAACTCAGCTTGCGTGCACCAACTGAAGTAGCAACTAAGTTTTACACAAGGGCATTACCTCACATTGATATGACAAACCCGGACCAGTTCGAGGATGAGACAGCTAGCACATATTTCGTCAACAAAAAATACAATTTCATTTATAAATTCTTTACTTCATATGATTTTTTTAATCTTGAAAAAAAATACTTAAGCTATTCAACAATAGACATACAAAATTGTTTTCCAAGCATATACACACATTCAATAGCTTGGGCTGTGAAAGGAAAAGAATTTTCTAAGCGAAACATCACAGCAGCGACATTTGAAAGTGCGATCGACAATTTAGCACAACAATCTAATTATCGTGAAACTCACGGCATATTGGTTGGATCAGAATTTTCAAGAATTTTTGCAGAAATCATACTCCAACGAATTGATTGCAATATCGTACAAAAACTTAAAGAAGAAAATATTATCCTAGATGTACACTATTCAATTAAGAGATATGTTGATGACTATTTTATTTTCTTTAACGACTGCGATATAAACAAAAAAATTAACGATGTTATTATTAATGAACTGCAAGAATATAAATTATTTATCAATGAATCAAAGACTTCGTCATTTTCTCGTCCTTTTATTACAAATGAAAGCATTGCCAAAATAAAAATTTCTGAATTTATGACAGATGCCTTTGCTATTGATAAAGATTTTTTTAATCAAAAAAAATCGCTACCAATACTTAAGCAATCAATTATTTCAAAATTTAAAATGATCATAAAAGAATGTAATGTAGACTTACATAAAATTTGCGGATTTGCATTATTAAAAATTCTTTTAAATTTTTCTTTAATCATACAAAAGATTCCAAAAGATCAGCAACTTTACAAAGAAAATATTCTCAGATTGATAGAATCAACTGTTGATTTTTCTTTTTTTATTTTTGCAATGCATCCAGACAACATTTCTAGCATCAGAATATGCAAATTAATCACACTAATTGTTCAAACAACAAAGCACTTCACCCTTCAAGAAGCTGAAATAATTAAATACTATATTTATACAGTATTCATTTCTACCGTTAAAAATTTTAGTATTAAAAAAAATACCCCCTCGGTAGAACTATTTAACATTCTTATAACATTTTCGCACTGCGACTTACTAAAATTTTTTGGATCACCCCAACTTATGCGCTGCTTTGGCATCAAGTCACCTCAAATTGATACAACAAGATCTGTTCCCATGGATTATTTTTCGCTCACAACTTTAATATATTTGCTGCAAAATCTCGAGAACGAGCTAGGACTTAAAATAAAAAAGGACATTGAGCATGCAGTTGCGAACTTTGAAGTACCCAATAACTTTTATGAATCATCAGAAAGTGTAATGCTTTTTTTTGACATAGTATCCTGCCCCTATTTAAATATCACCAGTCGATTGAATTTTTTTAAACGCCACTGCACGGCGATGCAAACACCACCGTCGAGCAGGGGTATCCTACACTCTTTTAATTTCGTTAGCACTAAATGCTGGTTTATTGAATGGAGTTCACAAACGGACATTTCTGTTATATTGGCCAAGAAAGACATTAAAACACCATACTGAATTTGGGGGAAATGGGTTAGCTTGGGCTGTATACACCCTGTAGGTCTTTCTGAAAACGCTTAGACCGGTGGTGTCCCTTCACACTCCTTATTAGTCACCGGATTGCATGCAAGTCCGTCGACTAATCATGGAAGATTCCTACGATTATTTCGTGGGACACACACGATCAAGTTGGCCCATTTTCTCCAATAACTTTTCTGAGATAACTTCTTATTACTTAATTATAACAGAATACTATGCGAATATATTGACCTTACCCCACTGGCAGCTTGGTACTTGACATTATTAAAACTAAGATCGCGTGCCGCTCACGATGAAAACCTGCCAAAGGTAAGGCGAGTTTGTATGGGCGTCGCAATCTGACTCTCACCCCCGACTGCTACGTGGAGGACATGGCCCTTACTTTATACAGCGCCCATGCATCCTCCCCCCCACGGCTGGAAGCTTGCCGGGCATAGCTGTATAGCTTACGCATGATACCCTGCGCCCGTTGTATTCTGCTGAATCTGTATCACATTCTTGTGGACGGCCTGTTTGATACCGTGCCTTTTGTGTTGTCCTTTATGGCGCTGGCCTACGGCAGGGACGAAACCGACGTGGGGCTTGTTGTTTCGCTGCTGGGCACGGGCCTGAGCATCGTGGCCGGGCTGGGCACTGGCTGGGTATCGCGTCGGTTTGGTTTTTCCGGCTCTGTGGCCCTGCTCACCGGTATTGCCGGGGTGGGGTTTGCGGGTGCGGCGCTGTCAGCGCCATACGCGGCAGAGATGGCATGGCCCCCAAGTTTCAGGCGGCAAAACACTCCGCGCCAGCCAGCACAAACAAAACGCCGCCCAGCAGGCACAACCGACTCCAGTAGGCCAACCAATCCTTGCCGGGTGGTCTGATGCCGCAAAAATCACGGGCTGCAATCATGCCGCAGCGGTAATACCCCCTGCGTCGCACAGGGCTTTGAGCGCGGGCCTGTTCAGCATGCGTATGGTCTGGGCGGCAGATGCCCCGCCCAGCTGGCAGGGGGTTCTGCCCTGCTGCTGGCGTTGCTACGGGATAAAAACTTTCAGCTTCGGTCGTGGTGACATCCATAAGGTCAGCCAGCAGCAGCGGTGGCGGCGCATGGACGGTCAAGGGAGGTCAGGGCAGCATAAAACCGCCAGGGCGCTAGGTTGGCATATCGCCTGTTATATCAAAATATACACAACCGGGCAGAGTAAGCGCGAACGCAACTGACAAGCATTCGCCCAGCCACTGCCGCACCCTATTGTTTTCCTCTGCGCGTCCGTTTAGAACTGAGCAGAATATTGGCATACTTTTATACCAATGCAGGGAGCGCGACGATGCTTAAAAATATCTCTGTTGCCAGAAAGTTTGTCATCCTTATCGTTTTAGTATTCGTTGGCATGACTGGGCTTTTCTCCATCTCAACATATACGATAACAAAATCATCAATTGGATCTGCCACATATCAGTCTATAGACCGCAGCAAGGATCTGCTCGCAGATATTTTGCCGCCGCCGCTCTATGTAATAGAAACATATCTTGATGCTCTGCAACTCATCAGCACCCATGACGCGGATGTTCAGGAAAAGCTGTACGGCTCCATTGCCCAGCACAATAAAGACTTTTTACAGCAGTACAACCGCTGGCATGCCAGTGACATTGATCCGCAGATCAAACTGATTCTTGATCAGGAGCTCTACCCCACCGGCAGCGCCGTATTTGAGATCATTGAGAGCAAAGTCAAACCCGCTGTTAAGGGCAACAACAGGTCAGAGGCCGAAACCGTCACTGACAGCCAGCTTACCCCTGCCTACCATAAACACCGCGAGGTCGTGGTCAAACTGGCAACCCTGCTTGACGTCTATTCCCATAAAGTAGCCGAGGAAGGCCGCAACGTTGTGGAAGCAGGACGCATTTTATTTACCGCCATATTTATCTTTGGCCTGGGATCATCACGCTCATCTCGCTGGGTATTGCCATGGGCGTTATCAAACCGCTCAGAGAATGCATAAAATTTGCAAAAGACATTACCAGAGGTGAGCTCGACTCTCAGATATCGCTGCAACGCAGAGACGACTTTGGCACGCTGGCAAACAGCCTCAGCGCCATGCTGGCCGAACTGAAGCTCAAAATGTCGCTGGCCGAAGAAAAAAACCAGCTTGCAGCACAAGAGGTCGCCAGGGCCACCCATGCCATGCAGGCCGCGCAAGAAGCGCGCGAAAAGGCAGATGCCAACCGCAACAAGATCATTCAGGCAGTACAAAGCCTTGAAGCTGTGGTAGATGTGGTAGCCACGGCGTCTGAAGAACTCTCAAGTCAGGTAGAGCAATCAAGCCGAGGCGCGGACGAACAGTCTGGACGGGTGCGCGAAACCGCAACCGCCATGGAAGAAATGAATGCCACCGTACTTGAGGTGGCCAGAAACTCCCAACGGGCAGCCGATGCCTCAAGCCACACCAGGGGGCAAGCGCAGGAAGGAGCGTCTATCGTTGATAGCGCGGTAAAGGGCATCGAAAGCGTACGGGCGCAGTCGCTTGCCATAAGCGAAGACATGGCCGTTCTGGGCAAGCAGGCCGATGGCATCGGCGAGGTTATGGGCATTATTGCCGACATTGCCGACCAGACCAACCTGCTGGCGCTCAATGCCGCCATTGAGGCAGCACGGGCGGGCGACGCGGGGCGCGGTTTTGCCGTTGTGGCCGATGAGGTGCGCAAGCTGGCAGAAAAAACCATGACCGCCACGCAGGACGTGGGACGTGCAGTTTGCGAAATTCAGGAGGGAACCAGAAAAAACATCTCCAGTGTGGAAACCGTGGTCGCCGCCGTTGAAAAGGCTGCGTCCCTTTCCATACACTCTGGCGAATCGCTGAAGAACATCCTTGAATTTGTCGATCAGGTGAACGATCAGGTGCAGTCCATTGCCACGGCCAGCGAGCAGCAATCAGCCACCAGCGAAGAAATAAACAAGTCTGTAGAACAGATTGCAACCATTTCTGCCGAAACAGCGCAGGCCATGGAGCACGCCGCCAAGTCGGTGACGGATCTCATACAGCAAACCCATGTGCTGCATGACCTTATACAGGATATGAAGACCCAGAGCCAGGCGGGCTAGAGACTGCCGCCGCGCGCTGCATGACCTGACGCGCACGCGGTTGCCGGGCTTGTGGCTGGACGCAGACTCTCCCTAACGGTATAGCTTGCGCATGATACCCCGCGCCCGCTATATCATGCTGAATCTGTATCACATTCTTGTGGACGGCCTGTTTGACACCGTGCCTGTGGTATTGTCCTTTATGGCGCTGGCCTACGGCAGCGGCGAGACCGACGTGGGGCTGGTTGTTTCGCTGGGCACGGCCCTGAGCACTGCGGCCGGGCTGGGCACTGGCTGGGTATCGCGCCGGTTTGGTTTTTCCGGCGCTGTGGCCCTGCTCACGGGTATTGCCGGGGTTGGTTTTGCGGGTGCGGCGCTGGCGGGCGGCATGGTTGCCGCCGGGGCATGCCTCATGCTGCCCATGGCGGGTTTTGCCACCTTTCACAATCTTTCCTTTTCGTACCTGACGTCCAATACCGAGCGACGCCGCCTTGGCCGGGTTATGAGCGACTTTACCGCTCTGGGCGATGTGGGGCGCATCCCGCTGGTGTCGTTTGCGGCCTTTGCGGCGGCCTATTCCCTTGGGTCGCTGCCGGGCTGGCGGGCCGTTTGCCTGGCCTACGCCGCCCTTGCCCTGTGCGCCGCCCTGTGGCTCTTTTGCGCAAAGAGCACCTTTGACGCGCCAGCCGCCCCCGCTACGGAAGCGAGCGGCCCGGCCCCCAACGCAGATGCCGCACAGGCCGAGCCATCCCCCGCCGCGCAACAGGCCCCTGAGCAGCGGCCCGCAAGGCGCAACCCCTTTGCCGCCTTTGCCATACTGAAAAACCGCGCGGTTTTTCTGGCCATGCTGGCAAGCATGCTCAATGCCTTCAGCAATGACAGAATATTTACCTTTCTGCCCCTGCTGCTGGTGGCCAAAGGCATCGACGCCAAAACCATAGGCTCGTTTGCGCTGGGTTTTACCCTTGGCTCCTTTGCGGGCAAGATGGCCTGCGGTCGTCTTATCGATATTTTTGGCACGCGAAAAATATTCATCTTCGCCGGGCTTACCCTCACCCTGCTGCTCGGCGCGCTGCTCCACTCAGACAATCTGGCGCTGACCATACTGGCGGCGCTGGCCATCGGCATTGTCACCAAGGGCACCGTGCCCGTCATCCAGACCATCATCACAGAGCCGGTACAGGGGGCGCAGGCCTACGAAGCCATCTTTTCGGTCAATTCCTTTGGCCGGGGCGTCACCAACATCCTTACCCCGACGTTGTTTGGCGGCATGGCCTCCCTGTGGGGCATGGATGCGGTGTACATGCTGATGGCGGCGGTCGCGGCGCTCAGCATTGTGCCCGTCATGCTTATGGGCAGGCCGGGCAGAACCGAGGCCGACGCGCCGTAACGCCGCTACCCGCGCCACCAGCAGGCAAACCGCCGCACTGCGGCAAGCTCGGCAACCGGACAGGCGGCAATACCGGCCACCGGCCCCGCCGCCCATTCCATTGCATACTGGCCGCTGCGCACGGGCCGCTGCGGCTCGCAGGACACAAACCGGCCACACACGCATCGCCACCACACCCCGGCACACAACGCGCTGCACGCTACTCACGGCACGCAAAAAGCGCCCATGATAACCATGGGCGCTTTGCGGTAACGTAAGGCGGCAATGCCGCAGTTGCACGGTCTAGAACTGGTACACAAAGGTAACGGCGGTGTTCCAGGCGTCGGCGCTGCGGTCGCTCTTGCCGTTCATGAGGCTGTTGCCCCACACTGAGGAGCTTTTGTCGAGGAACAGGGCGTCATAGTTGGCTTCGATGTACACGGTAAAGTTGTCGTACATCTTGTACTTGGTGCTCAGACCAAATTCCACCAGGCTGTCGTTGCGGGTCAGATACAGACCTTCGCGCCCTGCGACGGTGTTGTCGTTGGGGGCCATCCAGCTGCCGTTGGCGTTATTGAGCTTTTTCAGTATCGCGGGATCGTTGGTGCCGCCGATGTAGTTGATGCGGAAGGTGTGGCTGAGGTTGTCCACAAAGCTCATGTCCTTAAGCCTCACGCCAATGCCCCAGGTACCGGTCATGGATTTGCCCACAATGCTGTCGCGTCCCACAATGGGGTCGCCGTGGAAGGCAAATTCCGAAAAATCGTTGGGGTTGTTGGGGTGGATGTTGGGCATGCGCTCCGACCCGTTGCCGAGGTTGTCGTCGTCGCCCGAGGTATACCAGCCGTACAGGCCGGGGGTGCTCCAGTCGAGCTTGTATTCGAGCAGCAGCGTAGCCAGCCAGCCGGAGCGGTTCATGGCCGAATCGTCGTACTGCACCGAGCCGTACACCACGTCCCACGCAATGCGGAAGGGATCAAACAGCGTGATCTGACCGGGCAGCCCCACCCAGCCGGCATTGCCGTATTCCGTCAGCCTACTCTTGTGAAAGCCGCCGTACAGGGGCAGCATACCGGCCCTGGGGCCGCCTGCCGAGGCAGAGCTGACGTAGGTGGTTATCTGGGAATTGTTGACGTTGTTGTAGTTGAGGGCGGGGCCAATACCGGCGTACATGCCCCAGGGCGTAAGGTTAACGCCGTTAAACGTCAGGGGCAGGGTCAGGCCCACGGCGTCAAAGTTGTCCATGTAGCCGGGGTTGCGGCTGTTGGTGGCCGTGGAGTTGTCGTTAAACAGACGCGCCCAGAAGGCCGTTACGCCCACGTTTTCGTTAAAGGCGTAAGAAGCGGTGATGCCTGCCACGTCGTCGGCGAGCACCTGGCTGTTGTTGATGTAGTCGGGCAGCTGCATGGGCTGAATACCCATGCGCACCTTGAGGTCGGTCTGCGGCACGGTCCAGTCAAGAAAGGAGTTCTTAACCTTTATCCAGGTGCCGTCAGCGCCCAGGGCCGAGCCGTTGCCGCTGGCGCCCCAGTACTGCATCATGCCGCGGTTGTAGCCGCCGATTTCAAAGTGCACCGTGCCGGAAAGATTTTCAGAAGCCCTGGCGTCCAGCTGCAGACGTATCTGCTGGGCGGCTTCAAATTCGTCTTCAGTGGCGCTGTACCCCGTTCTGCCCCCACCCTCCGTAAAATTGCCGTGCTGACCGTAGCTGAAGTTGTATGCCCAGCGGCCCTTGGCCGAAAAATCAATGGCGCTTGCACTTCCTGAAAGTGCACACAACATCCCGGCCGCCAGAACTAACACTGCAATTTTTTTCATCCCCGGCTCCATCTTCGTTTCCTGGTTCAGTACCCAATAACCAACACAACGCGGCTTCCACTTTTACGCATACAGGGGGGGTCGTCTTTCCTAACTCCATATGTGATATTTTTCCACCTTCTTTTTGCGTTATCCGTGGTTCTTGCGGCCCAAAAAGGCTCTGGGGCGCGGGGTTACGAAAATTTGCGTTCACGGGGCGCTGTTTGCGGCTTGCCCAAAACAGGCACACAGGCAAGGTCACGTGAGGGCTGCGGTCATTTGCGGGCCATGGGCGCACCTGCTACACTGGGGCGTACACTCACAGGCGCGCACCCCAGCACGGGCCAGCCGCCGCAATCCGGTCTGCCCGCCAGCACGACCGCCGCACCGATCCGCCATGCTGCAAGCACTTAAAAACTCAAGCCTGTTCGTCAAACTCGTCATCATGGTCAGCCTGGCGCTCTGCCCGCCCATGCTGTTCAGCCATCTGGCGGAATCGTACTTTATCAGCAAATATGGTTACGAAGAGGCGGAAAAAACCGTTTCAAACGTGGCCCGCCTGTCGGCGGAATCGTCCACCGTCATCGAGGGCATGCGCTCGGACAAACCCGAGGCCCGCAAACAGATGACAGACTTTGTAGAGATGCTTACCCATGTTTCCAACGTAAAGTTTATTGTGCTCATCGACATGCAGGGCATACGCCTCTACCACCCCGAAGCATGGAAGATCGGCGGGCACATCGAGGGCGGCGACGAGGGCGAATCGCTGCATGGGCACGCCTACATTTCGTCCGCGCGCGGCTCCTTCGGCTTTTCGCTGCGGGCGTTCCGGCCCATTTACGACGAGCAGGGCAAGCAGCTGGGCGCTGTGGCCGTAGGCATCATGTCCAAGGATATAGAGGCCAACATGGCCCGGCTCAACGGCCCGCTTTCATGGCTGTTTGCGCTTTCGCTGGCCATAGGCATCGGGCTGGCGGTGCTGCTTTCGCGCACCATAAAAAAGATTCTTTTCGGGCTCGAGCCGCACCAGATCGCGCGCATGCTTGAAGAACGCAACGCCATCCTGCGCACCGTGCGCGAGGGCATTATTGCCGTCAACAAAGAGGGCACCCTGGTGCTCGTCAACGAAATGGCCGAAAAAATACTGCGCTCGGCAGGCGTAACCGGCCCGCTGGAGGGCCAGCCCGTACAGGACACGGTCCCCGCTACCCGTCTGGACGCCATAATCAAGGAGGGCAAGCCCGAATACGATATGGAGCAGAACATCAACGGCAGCATCATCATGACCAACCGCGCGCCCATCACCCTTCAGGGCAAGGTTATCGGCGCGGTGGCGACCTTTCGCGACATGACCGAAGTACGCGTTCAGGCCGAGCGGCTCACGGGCCTCAGCAATTATGCCGAGGCGCTGCGCTCGCGCTCGCACGAATACCTCAACAAGATGCACGTTATCTCCGGCCTGCTGCGCAACAAGCGTTATGGCGAGCTTGAGGAATACCTTGAGCACATCATCGGCAGCAAAAAACGCGAGACGTCCTCCATAGCCGCCCTGGTCAAAGACCCCATCGTGGCGGGCTTTCTTGAGAGCAAATACAGCCGCGCCCACGAGCTGGGCGTCACCCTGCATATTGAGGGCGCAGGCGAGCTGCCGCAGCTGTCGTCCAAGGGGTCGCACGCCCTGGTGACCATTGTGGGCAATCTTATAGACAACGCCTTTGACGCGGTTACCTATGCGGGCGAAAAGCGCATCACCCTGCATATCGAAAGCGATTTTGCCAGCGCTGGGGGCAACGGCCAGCTTGTTATCAGCGTGGCCGACACCGGGCGCGGCATCGCCGAGGAGCATCAGGAAAAAATCTTTACCAAGGGCTTTTCCACCAAGGGTTCCAACCGGGGCATCGGCCTGTACATGCTGCTGCTCACGCTGGACGAAGTGGACGGATCGGTGGAGATTGATTCACGGCTTGGACACGGCTCGACCTTTACCGTCCGCTTTCCTGCAACTACTCTGGCTGAAGGAGCAAACCCATGATTCGCGTCATCATCATTGAAGACGACCCCATGGTGGCAGATCTCGCTGCCGGATACCTGGACGGCATAGACGGGTTCAGGCTTGAGCACACGGCCCACTCCGGCGAGGAAGGGCTTGAACTGCTGCGCTCGAACCATGTTGATCTGGTGCTGCTGGACGTGTTCATGCCCGGCATGGACGGCATGGAGCTGCTGCGCATCATCAAGGCGCAGTTTTTCCACACGGACGTCATCATGATAACCGCCGCGCAAAACAGCGACGACATCCTCAACGCCCTGCGCATGGGCGTGGCGGACTACATCGTCAAGCCCTTCACCTTTGAGCGCTTTCGCGAATCTCTGCTCCAGTTTCGCGAAAAGCGCCAGCTGCTCATCTCGCCCGAGGTGCACATCACCCAGGAGATGCTCGACCGGCGCATATTCATAAAAAAAGAGCGCCCCGCGCCAGAATCGGGCACGCCCAAGGGCATTGACGCGCGCACGCTCAAAACCGTCATGCAGGTGCTGCAGCAGTACGAAGGGCCGTTCAGCCTCAAGGATATTGAACCGCTGACGGGGATTTCGCGCATTTCGCTAAAAAAATATTTTGACTATCTCATAGATACAGGCAGGCTTGGCAGCGTCAAGGATTACGGCGGCCCTGGCCGCCCCGTGACCCTGTACAACTGGATTGCCTGAGGCTGACCGCACGCAATACGGCCTCGTGCAAAGGGACGTTGCGCGCTCAGCTCATGGCGTGGCCGCGCAGCAGCCGCACAAAAACGCTCACGGCCAAAATATCGGCGCAGCCGCCGGGGCTCAGCCCTCTGCGGGCAAAATCGGCGCTCATGCGGCGTAGAGCGGCCCGCCCCGCTTCTGTACGCAACCCGCCTTCATCCAGAGCCGCCCGCGAGGCAATGGCCGCATGCCGCAGCCCCTGCAGCCCGCCGCGCCACAGCAGGTTGGTGTCGTCCATGGCCTGCATCAGCTCCAGCAGACAGTGCGCCATGGCCGTGTTGAGATCATGCCCCGCGCCGTGCGCCTCCAGCGCCCGCAGGGCCAGCCCCACATGCGGAAAGCCCCGCTCGGCCTCGCCCCTGATGCCCGTAATGCCGTAGAGCAAAAACATGACTTCGCCCGCGCTGAGCCTACGCCCCAGCCGCGCCTCCAGCTCTGGCCGCGCGTCGCGGGGGCTGAGGCTGTCGGCAATGCCGCAGCGCAGCGACTCCCTCAGGGCCGCCAGCGGGGCAAAGTCCTGCGCGACGCCGCCCGCCAATGAGGCCGCCTCCTGCCGCAACGCTGCCGCGGACGCGGTCTGTCCGCTCAGCCGCCCTGCGGCCACGCAAAACAGCCCCATGGAAAATATAAGACCTTTGTGGGTATTTACACCGCCTGTAGCCCGCAGCATGCGCTGCTCCGCCCCTATGCCCAGAGGGCGCAAATGCGCAAACACCCGCTGCGGCGCAAACCCGCGCAGGGCTTCGCCCAGGGCGTGAGCCTCGGCAAAATAGGGGCGCAGGGTCCGGGCGCTGCGTACAAAAAGGGGATAATCCATATCGCTGTGCGCGCCGTTGCCGTCAATGCACACCAGCCCCGGCTTGGGGCTGACGGCGGCCTCAAGTATGGCCGCGCGCGCGGCAAGCTCCGCCACTCGCTCAGAGGACAGACACAGCGGCAGGCAATCCTGCCCCGCCTGCCGCTGGTTTGCGGCGCACTGTTGCCCGTCGGTCATGGCAATTACGGCCGACATGCGCGGCCCTGCTTTGCAGACTGCTCCGAAGCCCGTTCCGCAAGTCGCAGCAAGCCGCGCACGGCGGCGAGCAGGTCTTCCAGGCTGTGCCTCTGCTCGCGACGGCACAGGCTGGCGGGTTGGGAACACAAAAAACACCGGCGCGGCGCATACGCGGCCTGATCAGACCCACGGCCCTGACTGTCCGGACTGTCAGGGCTGTCAGGGCGTTCCTTGCCCGGCAATATTTCCCTCGTCCCGTCCCCCGCAGCCAGATGGGCGCGGTTAACGGGCTGCCCCTGCGCATCCATGACGTCCGCGTCGGCCAGCCTGCCCAGCACGTGACTTTCTTCCACGGCAACCGCCGCTCTTTTGAGGTCAAGGGCGTCCATACGCACGGCGGCCACCCAGCCGGGGCCGTCAGGGCCGGAAAGTCTGCATTCGTCCACCAGGCTTCCCCCGGCCTTGTCCACCGCGCAGCACAGAGCCGTGCGCAACTGGCTCAGGGCGGCGTCCGCGCCGGGCAGATTTTTGCTTGGCCCGGGGATGTTCAGCGTCAGCGAGAGCACCGGGCAATTGTACATGCCAGCCAGGGACAAACGTTTGTTCCAACGGCGTTCGCGTTCGGCAAGCAGCTGGCAAAGGTCCATCACAGATTCTCCCGTGTACGGCGCGGCGAAGGGGCCTGCCCCTTCGCCGCGCTTGCGTGCGCCGCTTATTTTGTGGCGTATATCTTGTCTACAATGGCGCCGTCACGGTACTCCACAAGACCAACGACCTTTTCGCCGTGCTCGAAGGTCAGTGGTTTGCCGGTCATCTTCATGGCGGCCTCGTGCAGCTCGGCAATGTCGCACACGGGCAGCCGGGCGTCGCGCAGACGGTCGGCCAGCTCCCTGCGGGCAGGGTTTACGGCAATGCCGCGCTCGGTCACCAGCACATCGACGGTTTCGCCCCTGGTGGTGAGTGTGGTGCACTTGTCCACCACGATGGGCAGACGCGCCCGCACCAGCGGAGCCACAATGATGGTCAGCTTGGCCCCGGCCGCGGCATCGTTGTGCCCGCCCGAACCGCCGATAATGTTGCCGTTGGAGTCGGTGGTGACGTTGACGTTAAAGTTCAGGTCCACCTCGGTGGCTCCCAGCAGCGCGGCATCCAGATAATCCACGCAGGCGCTCTTGCTGGCAGGGTTGGCGTAGGTGTCCGCCGATATTTCCACATGGCGCGGGTTCTGCGCAATGGACTTCACGCTGCTGAGGTCAAAGCACTGCACGTCAAACACGTTGTCGAACAGGCCTTCCTCCAGCATTTCGACCATGTACCTGGTGATGCCCCCCAGCAGAAAACCGCCGTGCAGCTTGAGGGCGCGCATGTCCTCCTGCAAAAATATGGAGGCCGCCAGCGAAGCGCCGCCAGCGCCAGTCTGGTAGTTGAAGCCGTTTTTGAGCAGCCCCGACGCGCGGATGACGGCCTGCGCGCTGCGGGCGATGGCCAGGGCCACAGGGTCGCGGGTCAGGCTGATGGAGCCGGAAACAATGCCTGCGGGGTCGCCGATCTTGTCCACCACGACCACGTGGTCCACCTGATCGTGGGGTATGCTCACGCGGCCAAGCCCGCCCTGCACCAGATGGTCGGTAACGGCAATGACATGCGCGGCGCGTCTGGCGTCGGGCATGGCGTAGCCAAGCGAGCCGCAGGCCGACGGGCCTTCGGTGCCGTTGATGTTGCCCAGCGCGTCCACCGCCGGTGCGGCGATGACGGCGATGTCGATCTTGAGCGAACCTTCGCCGATGGCGCGGGGCCTGCCGCCGTGCGAGCGAAACATGACCGGCGTGGGCAGCAGGCCGTCGGTAACGGCGCGGGCCAGCGGGCCGCTCATGTAATCGGTATCAATGCCGGTGATGACGCCGCTTTTGACATACTGCACAAGGTGTTCGTGCACGGGAAACAACGACGAACAGGCCAGGGTGATGTTTTTGACGCCCAACGAAGCCACGGCATCCATGGTCATGTTGACCACATGGTCGCCGTTGCGCAGGTGGTGGTGGAACGACAGCGTCATGCCGTCGGCAAGGCCGCACTGGCGCAAGGCATCAGCTATTGTTGCAATAAACTTGTTTTTCATGGCTGCGCCCCCTTTAGACATCGGCCAAAAGCAGTATGCGTTCCGCCCGTTTGATAATGGGCAGGTCAATCATCATGCCATCCAGTGAAACCGCGCCCTTGCCCTCGGCCTCGGCCAGCTTTGCCGCCGCCATGACGCGCCTGGCCCAGTTGATTTTTTCCTGCGCGGGCACAAAGGCGTGGTTTACCCGGTGCACATGATGGGGCGAGATGACGGCCTTGCCGTCAAAACCGAGCTGCACGGCCAGAGCCGCGTCTTTTTCCAGCCCTGCAAGGTCGGATACAAAGGGAAAGGGCGTATCAATGGCCAGCACGCCCGCAGCCTTGCAGGCCGTGAGCAGGCGGGAGCGGGCATAGGCTATCTCTGCCCCTTCGGCGGTGCGCTGCGCGCCCATGGCCGCCGTAAAATCTTCCGCGCCCAGCAGTATGCCCCGCAGCTCGGGGCTTGCAGAGGCAATGGCGTACACGTTTTCAAGCCCCAGAGGCGTTTCGACAATAACCAGGGCCTGCACCTTCTCGCTCACGCCAAACTTGCGGCGGGCAGCCTCGATGGCTTGCGCTATCTGCAGCACTTCTTCGGCGCGCTCGATTTTGGGAACCATCACAAAGTTGGTGCGCGCTTCGACAACGGCTTCCATATCCGCCTGCCAGAAGGGCGTATCCAGCCCGTTGATGCGCACGGTTATGCCCACGCCCTGCGGCCGCAGCTCCTTGAGCGCGTGGCTCACAAGGTTGCGCGCCGCGTCTTTTTCCTGCCGGGCCACGGCGTCTTCAAGGTCAAAAATAACCACATCCGCGCCCAGGCACTGAGCGCTGGCAAGCATGCCCGGGTTGTTGCCGGGCATGAAAAGAAACGTGCGGTTGCGCATCACATTTTCTCCTTGTAGCGAGCGATGGCCGTTTCCATGCGGGCCTTGATGGTGCATTCCAGCGCGCCCTTGTCCTGAGCGGTCACCTCCACGCCCGAAAGCCCCGACGAGGCCAGGCACTGGTCAATAACAGCCCGGATGGCCGGCCCAAACTGGTTGATGACAATGCTTGACAGGCTGACGCTGTTGGCGCCGCCGTCAACGCTGCTGATGGTGATAAGAATGTCGTTTGATTCCAGTGTACCTGCCAGGGCGCTTATGCGTGCGCTCATATATCGTCTCCTCCGGCGGCATGGCCGCCTGCATGAAATCAACGGACAAATTGCCCCAAACCGTGCTGCCGCCCTCTCAGTGGCGGCCCTCATGACTGGTCAGCCGACGCCGCAGCTCGACCCCTTGCCCGGACCGCAAAAAATTATAGGTGGCCGGGGGCAGCAGGGTCTGGAGTTCACGCCAGTCATCCTCGCTGGCCCAGCCGTGCAGCAGGGCGCGCACGCGCGAGGCGCTTACCGCCGCTCCGGCTGATTCCAGACGGGGCACCTCCCGCAGGGTCAGCCCGCTGCGGGCAAACTGCTGCGTCATCACGGCATTGTACTGGCGGGTTACGGGGTCGTAAGGCTCTGTGCCCACAAAACGGATGGAGATGCCCAGATCGGGTGCGATGCGGGTGGCAAAAATGGCGCAGTCAAGGCCCGCGTGCACGCTGCCGCGCGTTGCATCGGCAGTGAAATAGGCGGGAAAACTGGCGCGCGAAACCATGTACGGACCAGACGGCAGCACCAGCACGTTGGGCAAATGGGCCAGTCCCTCACGCACAAGGTTAAAGCGCACGTCAAAAGGCACTACAGAGACGTCTTCCTCCACCACAAACACGAGCAGCCGGTGGCAGGCCGCTGCTGCCGTGCGTGCCAGATATTCATGCCCCCGGGTAAAGGGGTTGGCGTTCATGACAATGGCCCCAAGGTTCGGGGCCGTCTGCCCGTAGCGGGCATTTGCGCCGGGCGTCGCATCGGGGGCTGCGCCAGCGCCGGACCCCGCCGCCGCAAATGCCGCCACCTGACTGCGCGTTGCTGCCAGCCAATGCGCATAGTCGGGCTGGCCCTGCTCCAGCAGGGCCGCCTGCCCGCTGCTGGCAACCAGCGTAAACCCGGCTGCCGCAAACTTTTCCGCTTCGCTGGCCTTGGTAAAAATAAAAAAATGGCCCAGGCCGCGCTCTTTGCCGTGCAGCACCAGGCGGCTCAAAATAGCCGTGGAAACTCCGCCGCCCTGCGCCTGAGGCGCTACGCAAAAACCGCACAGCACCGCGCCCGCCAAAAACCCGCAGGCGACCATGACCCCGTCTTCGTAATATCCAAGGCCATAGTCGCACCCGGCGGGCATGCCCAGCCCGACGGAGGCCAGCAGCCTTTGGGCCTCGGCCAGTTCCGTGTCGATCAGTATTTCGCGGTACTCCTGCATGCGCTTTCCCCATGGGCATGCGCCCGATCGGTGCTGCTGTTCAAGACAGGCAGTCCCCGAAAGGCGCAAGCGCGCCTTTCGGGGAAGCCTGATCGCGTGCGCTGCTAGCCAGCGTAAAATACGCGCATGAGGATAACGGCAATGACCACCATGGATGCGCCGCCGATACGCGTGGATATCTGCGCAAAGGGCATGAGCTCCATGCGGGACGAGGCCGACAGAATGGCCACGTCGCCCGTGCCGCCAAGGCCGCTATGGCAGGCGGTAACCAGGGCCGCCTCAACGGGGTACATGTTCAGGAAGCGGGCGGTAAGAAAACCGCACGAAATCATGGAAAGCACGGTCGCCATGACGGTGATGACGTAGCTGGGCTGGATAACGGCCACCACGTCCTGCCAGGGGGTGTAGCACACGCCGATGCCCACCAGCAGCGCCCAGGTGAGGTTTTTGGAAACAAACAGGTAAAACTGCTTGGCGCTTTTTTCGACAATGGCCGGCATGATGCCCAAGGCCTTAACGATGGCGGCGGACAAAATCATGATGATGGGCGCGGGGATGGGAATGATCATGTTTACCAGCATGCCGAACAGGTAAAAACAGCAGGCGGTAAGCAGACCCATGCCCAGAATGGTCACGTCGATGACTTCTTTTTCCTCGGTGGGCAGCAGGGTGTCGTCGCCCATGCGCACCAGCTTGCCGTTGCCGGTGCTTTCAGGGTGTTTGATGGCGTAGCGGCGCAGCATGCCCGCGCAGATGATGGCGGTTACGTTGCCAAGCATGGCAGCCGGGGCCACCATGGCAATAAACTTGCCGGGGTCGACGCCCTGAATTTCGGCATACCCGGCGGAGAGGGGCAATATGCCCTCGCCTACGCCGCCCGAAATGATGGGAATAACAATGTAGAAAAAGCTTTCAAACACGCCGTGCCCCAGCAGCGTGCCCACGCCGGTACCCACGATGCAGCTGGCCAGCGTGCCCAGAATGAGCGGCACAAACATGCGCAAAAAGCCCTGGATGAGCACCTGCCGGAGCATGCCCAGGATGCTGCCCGTCACCAGGCTGGCGATGTAAAAATACAAAAAGTTCGCGCCGCCGCCCTTGCCGCCGGTAAAGTGGAAGATGGCGTCCTTGGCAGGGCCGTCCAGGATGCCGTAAAAAACCAGCACGGAAGGCACAAAAATGGAAAGGATGGCAGGCCCGCCAATATCTTTGAGCACGGGCAGCCGCAAGCCCATGTCGCCCAGCAGGATACCCAGGATCAGCATCATGGCGAAACCGCCAATCATGTCCTTGGGCAGCTTGCCGTAATGTGCGGCCAAAAAGACCACCGCGGCAAAGAACACATAGACCGGCAGCGGCACTGTACCGATCTTGAAATTGAGCAGCTTGTCCCAAAGCCCTTCGGAACCGGCTTCAGAATGGTTGTTTTCTGCGGTTTGCATGACATTGACCCTCCGTGGAGTATTTGATCTTTGTCTATGCCGCCGCCGCAGATAAATCTTTTTATGTAAGTTATAAAAAAGTTTCGTAAGTTATGTAACTTTGCCGTGGTTTTTTATGCCGTCCAGACGGATGCCGGGCGTGGCGCGACAGCCCCGCAGTGCCCTGCCCGGCCTGCGTCTGGCCCAGTGCCTATAGCCCAGCGCCTAGCCCAGCGCCCGCCATGCTATGAATACGCCTATGGCCATGCACAGCCCGCTGACCATGCGCTTGAGCAGTCGCACCGGCACGCGATGGGCTATGTGCGCGCCCACGCCGATGCCCACAAGCTCGCAGGCCGTAATCCACCAGACTATGGAGTAGGAAATAAAACCGTTGCCCATATGCTTGCCGAGCCGGAAACGGAAATGACCATCTGCAAAACCTGGCTGGTGGCAATGCACTGCAGCGGCGCATAACTGAAAAGCAGCATCACCGGCACGGAAACAATGCCCCCGCCAGCGCCGGTCATGCCGCACAAAAAGCCCGTAAACAGGCCGATGCCAAAGAGCAGCAACGTATTGCCCCTGGGGCTGAGCCGCTGGGCTAGCCCCGTGCCCTGCCCTGCAGGCAGCATGGAATACAGGCTGGAAAAAACGATCAGCGCGGCCAGCACCATATTGAGCGCCTGCGCCGGAATATACGCCCCCACATGCGCGCCCGCGTAGCCGGACAAAAAACTGCCAGCCACAACCGGCAAAGTGACGCGCCAGTCGATAGTGCCGTAACGCTGATAGCTTGCCGTGGCCACTATGCCCGCAAACAGAAAGCTGAACAGCGCCGTGGCCATGGCCTCGTGCGTACCAAGCCCGCCAAAATACATGATGGCCGGTATAAGCAGCACGCCGCCGACGCCTGTTGCGCCGATAAGCGTACCCACAAGAAAGGACGAAACAGCAAGTGCCGCCAGCATGAGAAACTCCTTCCGGCGGCTGCGGCATGCGGCAGCGTGCCGGGCTGAGGGTTTGCCCGGCACGCGCTCGCCGTGTCCGGGCGGGCCGCCCTTCTCCGCCGCTTGCAGACAAAACGCCGCCCCGCTGTTTGGGGCAGGGCGGCGCAAGACTGAAAAGGGCGGGGTCCGGCATAAGACCCCGCCCAGGGGAGGAGGGTGTTTCAGCCCTAAGGAAACTAAACCGCCGCGTCGGTCACGGTGGCGGCATCATTCGCGACGACCGTCTTGCTGGCCGTGGCGGGCTTCAGCAGGTCGGTGCGTTCACGCAGGGTTCCGAGCCAGATGGTCGAAATCGTGCTGAGAATGCCCGCCGCCAGCAGATAGCCGCACAGGTACCAGGGCTGCGAGCCGTTGGCCTGCACCAGCATGGTGGCGATCATGGGCGTGAGGCCCGAGGCGAATATGCCCGAGAACTGGTACACAAACGAGATGCTCGAGTAACGCACAGTGGGGTCAAAACTGTCGGAGAACAGGCTGGCCATGCTGGCGTAGGCAGCGGCGTACACAATGCCGAAGGGCACGATGATGGCAAGGTAGACAAAGAACAGGTTGGTTGTGGCGTAGTTGTGCAGCACCCAGAACACGGGGTAGGACGTAACGCCAAGCAGCAGCGCGGCAGTGCCGAAAATACGGCCCTTGCTGGTGCGGTCGGCCATGGCGCCCCAGAGGGGAATAAACACGGCCATCACGGCCGAGGCCACAACCACGGCCATCAGGGCTACCGTACGGCTAACGCCGCAGGTATTGGTAAGATAGGTGAGAGAAAACACGCCAAACACGTTAAAGGCAATACCTTCAACAACACGCGCGCCCACGCAGGCCAGCAGTGTTTTGGGGTAACGCTTGAAGGCGTCGAGCATGGGGTAGCGGATTTTTTCCACATGCTCCTTGTGCGAGGCAAAGTCCTGGGTTTCCTGCACTGAAGTACGGATGTACGCGCCAACCAGCACCAGCACGGCGCTCAGCACAAAAGCCAGACGCCAACCCCAGGCGATGAATGCCTCGTCGGGCAGCAGCCACGAGAGCATGCCGATCACGCCAGATGCCAGCATAAGCCCGATCGAGAGGCCTACCTGAGGCAGGCTGCCGTAAAAGGCGCGCTTGTTGGCCGGGGCTGATTCAAAGGCCATCAGCACCGCGCCGCCCCATTCGCCGCCAAGGCCTATGCCCTGGGCAAGGCGGCAGGTCACCAGCAGTATGGGCGCCCAGATGCCGATGCTGTCGTAAGAGGGAATGCAGCCGATAAGCACGGTGGCCACACCCATGATCTCAAGGGTGAGGATAAGCATTTTTTTGCGGCCGATCTTGTCGCCAAAATGGCCAAAAACAAAACCGCCAAGCGGACGGGCTACAAAGCCCACGGCAAAGGTGGCAAAGGCCAGAATGGTGCCTACGCCGGGCGAAAACGAAGGGAAGAACAGCTTGTTGAACACAAGCCCGGCCACCACGCCATAAAGAAAAAAGTCATACCATTCGATGACCGCGCCCATCAGCGAGGAAATAACCACGCGGCGCAGGTTTGACTTGGCATGTGCGTCATTAACGGCATTGCTCATGTGTTTTCTCCTTATGACAGGCCCAGCACGCGGCGGGCGTTTTCATACATGACCTTGCGGCGGACTTCTTCAGAAAGTTCGAAGTGCCTGTAGGCGTCAAGGGCGTCGGCCAGTTCCACAAAGGGGTGGGCGCTGGCAAAAAGAACCTTGTCGGGAATAAGATCGTTCATGGCGCGTACATACACGTCGACCATGGGCGCGCGCTCATATTCCGAAATATCCATGTACACGTTGGCGTTGCGCAGGCATGTGTAGATGGCCTCGTTTACAAATGGGTACCCGCCGTGGCTCATGATGATGGTCAGCTCGGGAAAATCCCTGGCAACCTTGTCCACGTCGCGCGGATCCGCGTATTCCAGAATGGCTCCCGGCACCTGCGGCGGCGGGGCCATGGTGATGAAGACCGGGATATTCAGCTCGCAGCACTTGGCGTACAGCGGGTAAAACCGGGCCTCCGAAGCGGGGATGTGCGCAAGGTACGGGTCGATGGCAATGCCCTTCATGCCGTAGTCGGCCACCACGCGCTCAACTTCGCGCACCGCGTCCATTTTCTTGTGCGGATCAATGCCCCAAAACCCCACAAACTTTTCGGGATAAGCCCGGCAAAACTCCAGCACGCTGTTGTTGTTGGCCGGAAACCCGTACGTGGTTTCGCAGTCACGACCGGTAATGACCCCAAGTGCCACGCCAAGATTGTTCAGGTCGGCCACAATCTCGTCAAGGGGCTGCGGCTTGCGGGCGTCAAAGCCTATGGCCTTGCAAGCGGCCTTGAACATGGAACTGTTTTTGATGCCGTTGATAATCTCTGGCGTATTTGGGCGAAAGCGAAAATCAATCACGTTCATAATGCGGTTCTCCTGAACCCGCTTGGGGGGTTGTGCGGCGCTGGCGGCAAATTCTTTTGCCAGATCCGCGCGGGCTGCCGTGCCGGGCCGCCCGTGCGGGAAACAAACGGTTTCCCATCTCTCTTCTCCAGGCGTTGCTATTTATAAGCCGTTCAGGTCGCCTCCAACCCGCACGACTTGTGATTTTTTTCGTTTTGCATGATGTGTGCCAGCCCACAAACCACAATTTTTCGTTTCTTCTATTATAAAAATCAATAATTCTAGCTAGATATATATTTTAATTACATAGTAATTAAGTATACTTATACGCTGCGTCGCAAATTTGCAACAAGCAGGAATGGTTGTCTACTAAGGCAAAACAGCACTTTGTGAAAATAGAAACATGATGATTTTGCTCATGTTAGGAGGGGGTCGTCGCAGCCTCAAACGGGTGGTGTCGCAAACTTGCGTCGCAATAAATGCCCCTTTTACTGCAAGCCGCTCCTGAGTGGTGCAAATTTGCGACCGGGGCTTGTCCAAAAGCGCACTTCCGGCGGCAAACCGAAACTTTTTTTATAAAAGTATAATAATATCAAATAATTATAAATTGTGGCATATCGCATGCAGAGGGGCAGAACAACCGAGGATTGCCACACCCTTTCGGCGTTCTCCGTGCGGCGGCAACGCGATTGTCCCGCATGCCCCATATTCATATTTCAGGAGTATCGTGATGAGCACCACCACTTGCGAATGCCGCTCCCCCCAGGAACAGCGTTTGTACGACAAGATCGAGGGCAAGGAAGACAAGTTCCGCAAAACCCACACCCGCGTTTTCAAGCTGCTGGATCGTTTTGAAGGTCAGAAGCCGCGCATCGACATCGAGCGCGCGCTGTTCTTCACCCAGTCCATGCAGGAAACAGACGGCCAGCCGCTGGTGCTGCGCTGGGCCAAGGCCCTCATGCACATTGCGAAAAACATGACCGTCTACGTGCAGGATGACCAGCTGCTGCTGGGCCGCGCAGGCTGCGACGGCCGTTATGGCATCCTGTACCCCGAGCTGGACGGCGACTTTCTTGATATCGCGGTGCGCGACCTGCCCACCCGCAAGACCTCGCCCGCCACAATCACGCCCGAAGACGCCAAACGCGTTGTTGAAGAGATTGCCCCCTACTGGAAGGGCAAGACCTACCACGAGGCGCTCAACGCCGCTTTGCCCGCCGAGATCCACAAACTTACCTATGATGACCCCATGGGGCTCATCTCGCGCTTTATCGTCAACGAAACTTCGTCCTTCCGCTCGTCCATCCAGTGGGTGCACGACTACGAAAAAATTCTGAAGCGCGGCTTTAACAGCATCAAGCAGGAAGCCCAGGAAAAGCTGGACGCCCTTGACCCCATGAGCTGCAAGGACACCTGCGAAAAGCGCCCCTTCCTCGAAGCCGTTGTCATTGTGTGCGACGCCATCGTGCTGTGGGCCAAGCGGCACGCCGTGCTTGCCCGCGAAATGGCCGCCAAGGAGACCAACCCCACCCGCAAGGCCGAGCTGCTGCGCATGGCCGACAACGCCGACCATGTGCCCGGCGAGCCCGCCCGCGACTTTTGGGAGGCTTGCCAGAGCCAGTGGTTTACCCAGATGTTCTCGCGCATCGAGCAAAAGACCGGCACCACCATTTCCAACGGCCGCATGGACCAGTATTTCTTCCCCTTCTACGCCAAGGACCGCGCCGAAGGTAAGATTACCGACGCTCAGGCCACCGAACTGCTGGAATGCATGTGGGTGGGCATGGCCGAATTTATCGACATGTACATCTCGCCCACCGGCGGCGCGTTCAACGAAGGCTACGCCCACTGGGAGGCCGTGACCGTGGGCGGCCAGACCACCGACGGACGCGACGCCAGCAACGCGCTGACCTACCTTATCCTCAAGTCCAAGCGTGAGTTTCCGCTGCACTACCCCGACCTTGCGGCCCGCATCCACTCCCGCGCGCCCGAGCGCTATCTGTGGGACGTGGCCGAAACCATCAAGTACGGTTCGGGCTTTCCCAAACTTATCAATGACGAAGAAATCGTGCCTCTGTATGTTTCCAAGGGCGCTACCTTTGAGGAAGCCCTGGACTACGCTGTTTCGGGCTGCACCGAGGCCCGCATGCCCAACCGCGACACCTACACCTCGGGCGGCGCGTACATCAACTTTGCCGCCGCCGTGGAAATGGTGCTGCGCAATGGCCGCATGAAGAAATACGGCGACCAGCAGCTGGGCGTCGAAACCGGCGATCCGCGCAAATTCAAAACCTGGGACGAATTCTGGAACGCCTACGTGCAGCAGCACCTGCTGTTCCTCAAGGCGGCCTTTACCCAGCAGTACATCATCAACAAGCTGCGCGCCCAGCACTTTGCCCAGCCCATGGGTTCGGCCATGCACGACCTGTGCATGAAGCACTGCATCGATCTGCATCAGGAGCAGATCCCCGAAGGCATCAACCTGGGCTACTTTGAATACATGGGCCTTGGCACGGTGGTGGACTCCCTGGCCGCCGTGAAAAAGCTGGTGTTTGAAGAAAAAAAGCTGAGCATGGACAAGCTGCTTGCGGCCATAAACGCCAACTTTGAAGGCTATGACGATGTGCGCGCCATGCTGCGCTCCGCCCCCTGCTACGGCAACAACGACGAGTACGCCGACGCCATTGGCCGCGAGATCGACAAGATTTCCGTGGAATACGGCGGCAAGTACTCCATGAAGGATCTGGGCATCCACAACGACGTGCGCTACGTGCCGTTTACCTCGCACGTGCCCTTTGGCAAGGTGGTTTCGGCCACGCCCAACGGCCGCACCGACGGGTTCCCGCTTTCAGACGGCTCCTCCGCTTCGCACGGCGCCGACGTCAACGGCCCCACGGCGGTTCTGCTCTCCAACTACCACACCAAGAACATGGGCATGCGCGACCGCGCCGCCCGCATGCTCAACATCAAGTTCACGCCCAAGTGCGTCGAAGGCGAGCAGGGCACCGAAAAGCTGGTGTCCTTTATCCGCACCTTCTGCGACCTCAAGCTGTGGCATGTGCAGTTCAACGTGGTCAACAAGCAGACCCTGCTGGCTGCGCAAAAAGACCCGCAGAAGTACCGCAACCTTATCGTGCGCATTGCCGGTTACAGCGCCTACTTTGTGGACCTGTCGCCCGACCTGCAGAACGACCTGATTGCCCGTACCGAACACGACGTGATGTAACAGCCCCGGACGCGGCTGGCCAACCGGCCGGCCGCGTCCGCTTTTTATAAAAGGATGGTCTTATGTGTCTGGATGACTGCCAACGCCAAGGCATGGTTTTTAACATACAGAAGTATTCGGTTCATGACGGCCCCGGCATAAGAACCATTGTTTTTTTGAAGGGTTGCGCACTTTCATGCCGTTGGTGCAGCAACCCGGAATCGCAGCGCCGCGAGCCGGAGCTGGCCTTTAACGCCGGGCGCTGCCTGGGCGTCTCCAAATGCGGCCACTGCATTGTGGCCTGTCCCTACGGCTCCATCACCCTGGGCGACGACGACAGGCTCAACATAAACCGCAACCACTGCGCCGCGTGCCACATGCCCTGCGCGGCGGCCTGCCCGGCCCAGGGTTTGCTGGTTTACGGCAAAGAGCGTACAGTAGACGATGTATTGAATGTGGTGGAACAGGATATGGCCTTTTATGCCCGTTCGGGCGGAGGCCTGACGCTCTCGGGCGGCGAACCCCTGCTGCAGGGCGAATTTGCCCTGGCGCTGCTGCGCGAGGCGCGGGCGCGGCGCATCAAGACCGCCGTGGAAACCTGCGGCATGGTCTCCGCTGAAACCATCCGCGCGGCTGCGGAATACCTGAACTATGTGCTCTTTGACATCAAGCACATGGACAGCGCCGCGCACGAAGCGCAAACAGGTCTGCCCAATACGCGCATCCTCGAAAACTTTCGCATTCTGGCGGAGGGGTTTCCCGATCTGCCCATTCTGGCGCGCACGCCGGTCATCCCCGGCTTTAACGACAACGAAGAAACCGTGGCGGCCATTGCCAATTTTCTCAAGCCGTTTGAACGCGTAGAATACGAAATGCTGCCCTATCACCGTCTGGGCACGCAAAAATACCAGTTTCTCGACAGACCTGTGCCCATGGGCGAGGTAAAACTGGCCGCGGAACACATGAACAGACTCCAGGCAGTGGCGCAGAGCATTCTGGGCCAGAGGGTCCGTATTCCGCACTAACACTTCTACCCCCCCCAGCAGAACTATGGCATGCAGATCTTCCGAGCTTCTTTCAAAACATGTGGAACGCATACTCGACGCCCTGCCCGAAGGCGTTTTTATCAGTGACGCCGCAGGCACAAGCCTGCGCGTCAACCGCATGTACGAGCAGCTTACAGGCCTCACCCAGGAGCAGATACGCGGCAAAAATGTGCGGGATCTGGTTCAGGAAGGCACGTTTGACTGCATCCTGAACCCGGAAATCGTGCGCACGGGCAGGCCCACCACCCATGTGCAGCAGCTCAAAGACGGCAAAAAACTGGTGCTTACGGGCTTTCCTGTTTTTGACGGCAAGGGCGATCTGTGCCTGGTGGTGACCTTTGCGCGCGATGTAACCCTGCTGGCGCAGCTGCAGGACCAGGTCGCCGGGCAGTGCAAGCTCATCGACCAGATCAACGACCAGCTGGCCTACATAGCGCAGGGCGCCGCCAAATCGCGCGAGCCGGTGTACGCCGGCAGAGCCATGGGCGACGTGATCTCGCTGCTGGGGCGGTTTGCCCACACCGACGCCACGGTGCTCATCCTTGGCGAGACAGGCGCGGGCAAGGACGTCTTTGCCCGCTACACCCACTCGCAGTCGGCCCGCAGCGATAAAATTCTGCTCAAGGTGGACTGCGGCGGCATATCAGAGTCGCTCACCGAGTCGGAGCTGTTCGGCTACATGCCGGGGGCGTTTACCGGGGCATCCAGCAAGGGCAAGGCAGGCTACTTTGAAATAGCCGACGGCAGCACCATTTTTCTGGACGAAGTGGGCGAGCTGCCGCTCTCCATGCAGACGCGCCTGCTGCGCGTGCTGCAGGACGGAGAGATCATGCGGGTTGGGGCCTCCAGCCCCCGCAAGGTGGACGTGCGCATCATCGCCGCCACCAACCGCGACCTGGCCCAAAGCGTTGAGGCAGGAACCTTCCGCCGCGACCTGTATTACCGCCTCAATGTTGCTACCGTGCGCATACCGCCCCTGCGCGAGCGGCAAGAAGACGTGCGCGCCCTGGCGGAGCACTACCTTGCCCAGTACACCGCCAAGTACCACAAGGCCATGGCCTTTATGGACGTGACCCTCGACATCATGTCGGCCTACGCATGGCCGGGCAACGTACGCGAGCTGCAAAATCTTGTGCACAGCCTGGTCATCACGCTCACCGGCCCGCTCATTTCGCCGCGCGACCTGCCCCCGCAGATATCGGGGGCAACCCGCGAGCCCTCGTGCTATTCCGAAGACATCCTCGCCGCACGCCGCCCCCTGCGCGACATCATGGCCGAGATGGAACGGGATTTTCTGCTCAAGGCCCTGGAGGTGCACGGCTCGGTGCAGCGCGTGGCTGAACTTTTTCAGATCAACCGCAGCACGGTGTTCCGCAAGTTGCAGGGCGCAAGGCGGCAGGACTGATGCGGCCGGGCGACATGGCTGGCGGGATTGCTGACGGCCCTGCTGATCGCCCCGGGGTTTCGCCCTGGCTTGTGGCTGTGCTTACAACGCTGGTCATGACGCTTTTTGCTGCCAACTCCCTGCTGTGCCGCTTTGCCCTTGCTCAGGGGGCGACCTCACAACCTCTTGATCCTGCAGTATATACTGGGCTCCGTGTCCTTTCCGGGGCCGGTATGCTCTGGCTGCTTCAACGGCGGCGCGGCGGCAATGCGCTACGCGCGGGCAGCTGGGGCGCAGCGCTGGCGCTGTTTGGCTATATGGCGTGTTTTTCGTGGGCCTATGTGCGGCTTTCTGCCGGCGCCGGAGCGCTGATCATCGCGGTTGCGGTGCAGGCGGGCATGCTTGCCGCCGGGCTGCTGCTGGGACAACGACCCGGCAGGGCGCAAAGCCTGGGCATTGGCATTGCCATGGCGGGCCTTGTCTATCTGCTGCTGCCGGGGCTGGACGCCCCCCCGGCGGGAGCGGCCACGGTCATATTCTGCTCCGGCCTGTGCTGGGCGGTCTATACCATCTGCGGCAGGGGGGGCAACGACGCGACAGCGGCCACTGCGGGCAATTTTATCCGCTGCGTGCCGCTGGCCCTTGCACTGCTTGTCTGGGGAGCCTTTTTCAATACCTTGGGCGCGCCCGCAGCCTGGTCTGGCGCGGGGGTCGCCTGCGCGCTGGCCGCTGGCGCGCTGGCCTCGGCCCTGGGCTATGTGCTGTGGTATGCGGTGCTGCGCTGGCTCAGCGTGCCCTCCGCCGCCGTGGTGCAGCTGAGCGTGCCGCTCATTACCGCCGTCGGCGGCGCGCTGCTTATGGACGAGGGCCTGAGCCTGCGCCTGCTGGTAAGCGCCCTGGCCATACTTGGCGGCATTTTTTGCGCCACCGTCCTGCCCCAGCTACGGCGCAGGCTGTAACGCCCCTGCAGGTTCAACCGGGGCGCGGGCGGCGAAAGCGGCCTGAAACCGGGGCTCCCGCACTGCGTTAACGCACGCTATTTTGACGGCGCTGCGGCCAGATTGGCCATAATTGTCTCCAGCACCCGGTAAAAACTCTCGATCTCGGCGTCAGTAATGCCGAGCAGGGCTTCAGCGCGCAGGTTCGCACCTATGCGCATGATATCGCTTATGACGCCATCGGCCCTGGCGGTAAGGCACACGCGCCGCGCGCGGCGGTCTCCCTCCACGCCCAGGCGCTGCACAAGGCCCAGACGCTCAAGGCCGTCCAGCACGCGCACGAGGGTCGGGCCCTCCACCCCCACAGAGGCGGCAAGCTCCTTTTGCGGCGCTTCGCCGCCCATGCGCGAAAGGTGCATCAGCACCAGCCAGCGCGCCTGGGTCAGCCCCAGCGGCGACAGGCGCTCGTCAAGCTTGTTTCGCCACATGCGGGCCGTGCGGCCAAGGGTCATACCGACTATTTCTCTCGTGGAAGCGCTCATGCTGCCCTCATAGGTGTATGGCTAAACAGTAGTAGTTATCTATTTGTCAAAGGGTAAAATGTTTGTACATTTTGCAAAATATCCAGCGGCGGCGCCCATGCCGGCTCGTAATACTAACGACATGTAAGTATTTACACGCATGCGGCATACAATTGAGGGCGCCCGGCTTTTGACCGGCGTGTTCATACAGGCCGACAGGCTCCTCTCGACAGGCGCACCAGAGCGCCGCGCAACCAGATGCGCAAAACTTACGAAGTATACTGGCGAAAGACAATGCAGAATGCGCCCAAGGGGCCGCAAGATTCGGTGCTGGGGCGGCAAAAGTCCCTTTGCCGCCAAGGCCAGAGGCTAAAAAAGACAGTCCAGAAAAATGCGCTCGCCCACTCCCTGGATGTAGGCTTCGATATGCACCAGGGCCAGACGCCGCTCAAGGGCCGACCGTTCATGACGGCAGCCGCAAAGCATGTCCTCAAGCTCCACCACGTCGCGCACGCCAAAATAGTCGCCGAACAGCCGAATGTCGACAATAATGCCCTCGCGCACGTCCATATGCACTTCAAGCACGCCGCCCGGCGTTTTTGCACTGCGCTCAAAGGCATAATTGGGCGAATAGCCAAAATTCCAGTACCATGAGCGGTAACGTTCTTCGGCCAAGGCATCAATGGCCGTTATTTCGTCCGGCCTCAGACAGGTGCTGCCGCCGGGCTGGTCGCTGGCAACAAATCGCATGAGATAGTCGATGAACGCCTCAATGGGCATGGGCTGGGGCAAAAAATCCACGATATTGCGCACGCGACCGCGCACGCTTTTGACAGACTTGTCGGTGTATTTGGCCGGGCTGGGCCTGAGCGCGGAGGAGACGGAATCAAGGTTGGCGGAATACAGCAGGGTGCCGTGGTGCAACAGGCGGTCGCGGTGCGAATGCTGCGCATTGCCCGAAATTTTGCTCTCTCCCACCACCATATCGTTGCGCCCGTTAAACTTGCAGGGGACCCCAAGAGAATTCAGCGCCTCGATGATGGGCCCCGCAAACCGCCTGAAGTCCAGCAACCCCGCCTGGTTGTTGAGGCTGATAAAGGTAAAGTTGATGTTGCCCAGATCGTGAAAAACCGCTCCGCCGCCCGTAAGCCTGCGCACCACGGGAATATGGTTTTCGCGCACGTAGTCCGCGTTGATTTCGGAATACGTGTTCTGGTTGCGGCCGACGACAACAGCCGAGGCATTGCGCCACAACATAAAGACGTCGGCATCAGAGTTATGCAGCAGCCAGTCTTCTGCCGCAAGATTGAAAGGCGCGTCTGTACACGTGTTATAGATAATGCGCATTGAACCCCCGCAATTTGCATTGATAGGGAATATCGTATTTTCTACACATTTCCAAGTAATCAGTTCATCCTTTCGCAATGGGCCTGTGTACTCGTGATGCAGTCTATGAAATTTTACCCCGTTTTCTGTCGCTTATTATCTGGGAACAAATACAAAGGCTTTGGATGCGGGCAGCGTTATCTGCGCCACCAGCATCCAAAGCCTTGAAGTTTCTGGCAAAACAACCGTGCAAACCCTACGCGCGGGCCTGAAGCTTGGGCAGGGTATTGGCCCCGTGCGGCAGCAGCGTTGCGCGCAGCTCGCGGCCTCCATTACATTTTTTTGCAAGCTCCAGAGCTTCATCCAGCGTTTTGGTGATGTGAATTTTTGTTTTGGCAAAGTCAGCCGGGTCCATGGCGCTGACCATGATCAGGTTGTGCTTTTCGGCCGATTCCGCAAACAGAAAGCCCACGTAGCTGCCTATGGAAAAGTTTTCGCGCAGGTCTTTTTCGCGCGCCTGCATATTGTCAAAATCGCAGATCTGGCGCTGCGTGTCCGGGCTGCCAAAGCCTTCGGTACAGGCGGAAAGTATGATGATGGTGCCGCCGGGGCTTACCACGGCAAGGGCATTGGCCAGCGTTTTGATGGTCTGATAAAAATTGATGTCCTTGGGCGCGCCGCCAGCGCTGGCGATAACCATGGGAGTACGCTCGCTTACGTCAACGCCGTCAATGGCGTCGACAAGCGCGCAGGCCTCGCGGTGGGCCTGCACCATATCGCCCGCCACTGCCTTGATGATGTTGTAGTTGTCGTCCACCACCACGTTGAGCAAAAAGCTGGGCTTGGCCAGCAGGGCCGCTTCTTCCAGATCGGCATGAAAAACATTGCTGTTTTCCATATTTGCGCTGCGCACGGCGGCGTTGGTTCCACTGCCAAAGCCGTTGTTCAGGGCCAGGTTGTGGTGCCGCTGGATGGTCTCGTAACTGGCTATGCCCGGCAGCAGATACTTGGGACCGCCGCCGTACCCGGCCAGAAAATGGTACACCACCCCGCCTGTGAGGATAATATGGTCGCTCTCCATGGCGACGCGGTTAAACCACACCTCGGTTCCCCGGCTGGTCACGCCAGCCTTGACCATGTCGGCCGATTCCCGGCACTTGTGGTCGATGACCGTAATGCGGTTGTAAATATCCTCGGACACGATGGCGATGTGCTCCTCGCGCGACATGGACCGGTGCGTGCCGGTGGCCGTAAGAATACGGATATCCGCATCGCGTATGCCGCACTTGTTCAGTCGGGCCACGACCGCAGGCACGTAGACGCTGGGCGACTGCCACAACCGGGTAGAATCGGGCACCACAAGGCATACGGTCTGGCCGGGCTTGAGCATTGCCTCCAGCCGGGGACTGCCGATGGGGTTGTCCAGGGCCTCGTTGATATGTTCAAGGGCGCTTTTGCGGGGCAGGGCAACCAGGTTTGAATGCAGTTCCGCTGCGATAAGACCATTGCCGAGCTGCACGGAAAATTCCTTGTCGCCGTATTTCATGTAATGCTGTGCCATGGATCGTGTCCCTGTTTTTTTGCTGTACCGCAATGCAGCGTCTTGACGTTGTGCTGCGGATACCTGCGCCGCGCACTTCTTCAGGGGTCTGTTATGCCTCATACGAACTTTTGTGAAGGGGGCGCAATTTGCCCGATTTTGCTTGCTACCGTGCCAGGCAAAACAGCGCGTTGCCAGTCATGGCAAGGCCCGCGCAGGCCAGCATCAGATCAATAAGCAGGCGAAATGTAGCCTCGGACATGCCAAGTACAAAGCGCTTGCCCGCAAACGTGCCCAGCGCCAGCGCTGCCCCTACCACAAGGCCGTTGCACAGCACGGGCAGGGGCAGCCCCCCCACAGCCCCAAAGGCAAGCGCCTTGGCCAGGTACACGGCAATGGAAGCCGCCGCCTCTGTGGCGAGCAGCGCCCCCTTGGCCAGGCCAAAACCGGCAAAAATGGGGATGGTCAGCGGCCCGGTGGAATAGACGACGCCCGTAAGGTACCCCACAATCCCGCCAGCCAGCGCCATCTGCCGTGGCCCAAGCCGCATGGCGCGTGTGCGGCTGGCCCGGCGCAAAACGATGAGCACAAAAAAGAACAGGCCGATACACAGGTTGGAAACGTCCGGGGGCATGATCCATAGCGTACGCACGCCCAGCACCGCCGCAGGCACAGCGGCGACCGTATACCAGGCAAAAGCCCTTACGTTGATCTGTCGCCGCCAGGCCAGCACGCGCGACGCATTGCCCGCTATGGAGGCCACGGCCATGATGGGGATGGCCGCCTTGGGGCCAAAGGCCAGGCTCAGCACCGGCAGCAGGATGATGGACGAGCCCGTGCCCACAACGCCGCTTATGGCGCCGGCCGCAATGCCGCAAAGGCCTATGAGTATGTATATCACCCGCTCTCCCGATCAACCCGTCGCTACAGCGGCTCCATATGATCCACCTGATGGTGAAACACGTAGGGATCGGGCACCAGCTCAAAGCGCTCGTCGTCCGGATAGTGCACCGCCAGCTGGTAATCCTCGCCCGCGAAGGCTTTTACAGCCTCAAGCGATGTCCACCATGTGGCAAAGAAAAAATGCTCCCAGCCCCGAAAATTCATGCGTCTGACGGCCACTCCCAGGTTGCCCGGCACGCTTTTGGCGTGGTCCTCGCCTGTTTTGCGCAGGTGCTCGGCAAAAGCCGCGCCGCGCGCCTCGGGAACGCAGCCGTGCCATGTGCGAACAATCATGTCTTCTCCTTTTTTTGTTTCGGATCCTGCCTTGGCGGGCGTGTTGTAAACCCCAAGGCCCTGTGTTACCCAACCGTCATTCAAAATCCATTTTAGTGAATGTTTTGGCTCGCAGGCGGCCCAACGCCTGCGCGTTTTTTTATTGTTGGGCAAACACCTTGGCATCAGCACATCGCTCCACTCCGGCCTGCAGATACGCCAGTCCTGTCCGCCTTTCAGAACGATTTATGCCAGCATGCGGAGTACGCACATGATAGGACCCATTGTGGACAGTGGAGGTCTGTTTGTCGGCGGCATTATCGGCGTCGTCTTTGCCGATATTTTTCCTGAGCGGCTGAAAAAGGCGCTGCCCTCCATCTTTGGCGTAATAACCCTGTGCCTCGGCACAACCCTTGTGGGCAAGTCCTCGGCACTGCCAGCCGTGACGGTGGCGCTTATCCTCGGCACCATGCTGGGCGAAATACTTTGTGCCGAAGCACTGCTGCAAAAAGCCCTGCGGGCCATATTCGGCCTGCTGAAAAGCAAACGCATGGGCGACGAAAACTTTTTTCTGATGGTCATAACCCTGGTGGCGGCCTTCTGCTTTGGCAGCATGGGCTTTTTGGGGGCCTTTCATGAGGGGCTCACCGGCAAGCCCGACATCCTGCTGACCAAGGCCGCTCTGGACATGTTTACCGGCGTGGTTTTCGGCTCCATAATGGGGTTTTCCGTCAGTCTTATCGCCCTGCCGCAGTTTGCCATTCTGGCGCTCATCTACATGGGAGCCACAACCATCGCCCCGCTCATGACCCCGGCCATGCTCAACGACTTTACCGCCTGCGGCGGCGTCATCTTTGTGGCCACGGGCCTGCGCATGTGCGAAATAAAAATATTCCCGGTCATCAACATGCTGCCCGCGATGGCCATCATTCTGCCGCTCTCGCACCTGTGGGAGCTGTACTTTCCCTTTAAATAACTGGCCCCGGCAGCCCACCCCCCACGCTCCCGCGGGCTGCCGCCATGACGGGCTGCCAACGGGGATGCCGGCGACAAAACCAGCCGCAACAACTGCTGCGGCTAGCACATGCCCCGCAGCTGGGCCAGCAGGTCGTCGGGCAGGTCAATGCTGTTGCTCTGCCGTGCAGACTGGCTCAGACCGATGCGGCGGTCGCCGGGCAGGCGCGCGCCCGGCTGTCCGGTAATAAAGGCAAGCAGGTGCTCCACGCGGTCCACAAAATTTGCCCCTGCCGTGGCTGCCGGGTCCATTAGCACAAAGCTCTGCCCAAGACGCGGCGGGGGGCCGTCGGGCGTAAACAGCGATGAGGATTCGATGGCCAGCGACGCGCCGGTAAGCCCGGCCGCCATGATCTCAACCATCAGCGCAAGCGCGTAGCCCTTGGGGCCGCCAAAGGGCAACAACGCTCCCTCAAAAGCCTTGACCGGGTCGCGCGTGGGATTGCCCTGCGCGTCCACTGCCGCGCCCTCGGGTATAAGCTCTCCCTTTTTGGCCGCCTGCAAAATTTTGCCCCGCGCCAGCAGCCCCATGGAAAGGTCTATGACCAGCGGCGGCGCGTCCTTGCGGGGGCAGGCCATGGCCAGGGGATTGGTGCCAAAGGTCACCACTGTGCCGCCGTAAGGCGCGAGCGCCGCCGGGCTGTTGGCAAAACCCAGAGCTACCAGACCCTGCTCCGCCAGATCCGCCACAGGGAACCCCAACACCCCGGCATGGTGCGAATTGCGCACGGCAAGCAGGGCCACGCCCTCTTCTTTTGCAGCCTGGGCCGCCACGGGCAGACCGTCGGCAAACGCGCTGAAGGCAAATCCGCAGCAGGCGTCCACAGTGACCACGCCGGGTTTTGGCCTTTGCACAACGGGTACTGCGTGACCGTCAACCTTGCCGGCGGCCGACTGCGCGGCATAATACGGGATGCGCGAAAACCCGTGCGAGGGCAGGCCTTCCATCTCAGCCCGAAGCAGCGAGGCGATGGTCAGCTCGGCGTTGCGCTGCCCTACATTGTGCGCTTTCAGGATATTTTCGCCCAGACTTTGTGCTTCTGTAAGTGAAACGGCAGACATATTATCTCCAATTCTGGCTGTTTTTACGTACGGTTGCTTGCATTGCACCAGCACTTTTTGCATACCAGCATAGGGGGCTGAGGCAAAGGAAATTTAGTGCGCCAGATTCAGGGCTTTTCTATGCGCGATCTATATGGTATTGTTTAAAAGGCACGCTGGCTCCCGCCAGACCGGCACTGCCTGTTGAGGCCCGTTGCCAGCGATCATGAATGGCAGTCTTGATCAGCGCAACAACGGGAAACAATACGCCCTGTGTGGGAGATTGCGGGCATCTTTTTCCTTTATGCGGGAAATTGCTGCTTGACGGCGCGGCCTAGTAGCCATAAGCAAGCTCGCGAAAGGCATTGCTGCCGACGCTCCCCAGGAATACGGCAATCAGGGCTGCCGCCCCCCATGGGAAATGCTGCCTCACGCAATGCACCACAAGGAAGGATAATGACGAGCTTCCACGACTTTCTCCGCAGGCTTTTCCCCATATGCCGCAGCATAACGGGCGACGGGGTGCGGCAGACGTTGCGCATACTGCAGGAAGAATTGCCCAATTTGCGCACATTTGAAGTGCCCTCAGGCTCCAAGGTTTTTGACTGGACTGTTCCGGACGAATGGAACATCGCCGGAGCGCGCCTCACCGGTCCCTCGGGCGAAGTCATCGCCGACTTTGCCGACACCAACCTGCACGTCATGGGCTATTCCGAACCGGTGGACTGCACAATTTCGCTTGACGATCTGCAAAACCACCTGCATTCGCTGCCCGAAATGCCCAAGGCCATCCCCTACGTCACATCGTACTACGCCCGGCGCTGGGGATTCTGCATCTCCCACGAGCAGCGGCAAAAGCTTGCCCCCGGCATGTATCGCGCGGTTATCGATTCCACGCTTGCACCGGGGCACCTGACCTACGGCGAGCTTGTCATCCCCGGCCAGTGCGAAAAAGAAATTTTTCTTTCCACCTACATCTGCCATCCCTCCATGGCCAACAACGAGCTTTCCGGCCCGGTGGTGGCCACGGCTCTGGCCCAGTGGGCGGCGCAGCAGCCCCGTCGCTACACGTACCGCTTTGTCTTTGTGCCCGAGACCATCGGCTCCATCACCTACCTGAGCCGTAATTACGAGGCCCTGCGCCGCAATGTGGCAGCGGGCTTCAACCTTACCTGCATGGGCGACGAGCGCGCGTATTCGTACCTGCCCAGCCGCCGAGGCGACACCCTGGCAGACAGGGCGGCCCTGCACGTGCTGCGACATTTTGCGCCCGATTTCAAAAGCTACACGTTTTTGAACCGCGAGAGCGACGAGCGCCAGTACTGCTCGCCCGGCATTGATCTGCCCCTGTGCAGCGTCATGCGCAGCAAGTACCACGCCTACCCCGAGTACCACACCTCGCTGGACGACTGCTCGCTGGTAACGCAAAAAGGCCTTGAGGGCAGCGTAAACATCATGACCCGCATACTTGAGGCGCTGGAAGAAAACGTCACCTACGAGCCGCGCGTGCTGTGCGAGCCGCAGCTGGGCAAACGGGGCCTGTACCCCACGCTGAGCACCAAGTCGTCCTGTACCGAGCAGGTTGATCTGATGATGGATCTGCTTGCCTACGCCGACGGCAACACCTCTCTGCTCGAAGAGGCCGACATCGTGGGGCGGGATATCTTTCGCTGTGCGGAAACCATGCGCAAGCTGGTTGAAAAGGACGTGCTGGCGGTCAAAAAATGCTGATCCGCTAAAGCGGCAAATACAGCGCGGCAGGGGTTTGGGCCTCTGCCGCGCTTTTGTTTTGGCGCATCTGCCATGTCGCGTCCATCTGGGCGCGCCCCGTGGCGTTTTCTACAGATCCCACCCCTGGGTCACTTCCCCGCCCTGCTTGTAGCGGAAGTCGCACACCTTGCCGCCGCTGGCCAGCGTGGTGGTGCGCGCAAGCCCCGTGCCCTCGGCCCGCGCGGTAGGAAAATCGATCTGACAGGGATAGGGGGCCAGCTCCGGCACGCCCTGGGCGGCAAAATACTTCATCAGCCCGCATTCGGTGTAGTCCACGCCAATATCAAACCCGATGCCGTCCCCCCTAAAGACAGTCTGCACCCAGTCAAGGGGATAGCGCCGCTGCTGGCTGCGCTGGGCCCAGGCCTGCAGCAGGGCAAAATACTGCGGCAAAAAAAATCGCTGCCCGTTGGCGCGGTACAGCTCCTTTTGCTCCGCGATGCTATACCCGGCCAGGTCATACACGAGCTTGCCCACATCCCTCGCGCTGAAGCCGTGGGGCCGCATGGCCGCATACAGCGCCACATACTGCGGCCCCACCAAAAAGCTGGGGTAGGTCAGGTTTTCCGGCCCGCCGATGTCAGGCAGGGGCAGCAGGCGCGCGTGAACTTTTTTTGCCTCGGCAAACATGGCGCTCAGGTCCTGCGCCGGGCGCTGACCGGCCAGCATCTGCTGCGCGCCGTCGCACATACCGGCAAACTCGGCGTTGAGGGCCTCGTCGCTCACAGGTTTGCCAATACCCTGAGCAATGGACGCCATGCAGGGGCAAGGCAGCAACAGGGCGGCGCACGCTCCCAATGCAAAAGAACAGAACTCGCGGCGGGTAAACCTGGCTGTGCGGTGCATGACGGCTCCTTTGGCGCAAGGCGGTGCGGTTGCGGCTTACGGTATGATCTGCTTATAGCGGCAGCCGCAACGGCTGTCCATGTGGGCTACTGCGGCGAGGCCGGGTTTGCGCCCGGGCAAAATATTTTTTAATTTTATTATATTATATATAAAACATAACTAGTGTTTGTTAATTCAGCAAGATAGCCTATACGGTTCTACTATCATACTAGCATACCATATTGACACTTTTGCATAACTGGTTCATGCAGTTCTGCTGAGATGCGAAAGACAGGCAATGCAGTGACCGTTGCAAGGCCATTATTACCTGTTGCCCTTATGATAAGCCCGCCGAGGAACAATCATGCCAGTGCCCTTTGCTGTCACGGTGCTGCAGTACCAACAAGTGCGCCTTGTTGGCGTGAGTATACACACGACCCTGCACAAAGCCCCCGTCGACTGCCCCCGTTTGTGGAGCGATGTTTTTGCCCACCGCATGCCGGAGTTGAGCGGCAAGGCCCAGAACGCATATCAGGGGCCATCGTACGGGGTTTCTGTCTTTACCGACCACAAGGGGCTGGCCTTCAACTATTGGGCGGCCATGGAAGCACCGGACATTGCCGAGCCGCCCATGGGCATGAGCGAAGTTATTCTGCCGGGGGGCTTGTACGCATGCTGCCGTATACCGGCTCCGGGCATGCTCCGCGAGGCCTACGACTATATGTATGATGTATGGCCGCAAACGGCCGAGGGCTTTCCCGTACAGGTCGACAAACCCTGCTTTGAACGCTACGACAGCCGCTTTTTCCAGTCTGGCACGCACGATGTGTACGTACCCATTCTGCCCCGCTGAGCTTGCCTCTGGTTTTCGCATAATCATTTTTCGACCCGCCGTCTGACCAGCACGGCGGACAGGCCTGCCGTGGCCAGCCAATCCGCGCCCTGCCTGCAGGAAAAACTGAGCCTGCGCTTCTGTGGCAGCGTGCTTTGCGGCAAAATAACGGCGCACAATAGCCCGGCATACAAAGGCGAAACCCTGGCCGCAGAGCGGGGCTGGGGCCATACGGAATAGCGGCTTTTTCGCCCCCGCCAGCCTTGCGCCATGCGCCCGCCCTTGCGCGGCACTTGGCCTCGCCGCCGATTGACGCTAGACTTGCAGTACGGTTGCGTATCAGCATAAGCGCAGCCGTCGCTACCCCACCAGCAAGCGAGGCGACCCATGATCATGCCCGCATTTTACATCCCCCACGGCGGCGGCCCCTGTTTTTTTATGGACTGGTCACCGCCGGACACATGGAAGGCCCTTGGCGACTGGATGCGTAGCATCCCCGCCGCGCTGCCCGCCCAGCCCAAGGCGCTGCTTGTTTTTTCCGCCCACTGGGAGCAACCGCAGTTTACGCTGCTCTCCACGCGCGATCCCGCGCTGTATTATGATTACTACGACTTTCCGCCGCATACCTATGAATTGCAGTGGCCAGCGCCGCCAGCGCCGGAGTTTTTTGACCGGGTGCGGCAGTGCGTGCGGGCAGCGGGCATGACGCTGGCAGAGGACAGCACCCGCGACTTTGACCACGGCGTATTTGTGCCCGGCCTGCTGATGTACCCGCAGGCGCAGATGCCCACGCTGCAGATCTCGCTGCGGCGCGGGCTCGACCCGCAGGAGCATCTGGCCCTTGGCCGCGCGCTGGCCCCACTGCGCAGCGAGGGGGTGCTGTTTGTGGGCAGCGGCATGAGCTTTCACAATATGGGGGCCTTCCACTACAGAGACAACACGTCCATTGAGGGCGCGACGATTTTTGACGACTGGCTGACAAAAACCGTGTGTAACCCGGACGCCGCCTTGCGCAACGCCGCCCTTGCGGAGTGGCAAAAAGCCCCCGGCGCACACTTTGCCCACCCGCGCGAGGAGCACCTTATCCCCCTGATGGTGATTGCCGGGGCCGCAGGTGCGGCGCAGGGCAAGCTTGCCTGGCACGGCAGGGCCATGGGTGCGCCGCTCTCCGCATTTTCTTTTGACTAAGTGCAATAAATACTTGCGCCTCGCAGCCAAAAGGTATAACTGATTTCTCCTCATGGGGCTGTAGCTCAGTTGGGAGAGCGCTTGAATGGCATTCAAGAGGTCAAGAGTTCAATTCTCTTCAGCTCCACCAGATAGGTAAATAGGAACCCCCGATCATCGAAAGATGGTCGGGGGTTTTTTCGTTTTTAGGGGAATGCATGGAGGAATGGGTTCGTTTTCAGAAGTTCGCATTGTTTTCATATCTGCAACCGACTGATAACAACAAATTTCTGATGCGACCGCTAGGTCAAACTCTCATGGCGCAAAAGAATTTTTTATTCGGTGTGGTATAAAAAATACTTGTAAATTAGCGATTTAATTAAATTTATAGAGGCCGTCTTGCCTTATCCTCCAGGGTGAGTTAATATATTTCGCTCTTCCCACAACTAATGACCGTCGTCCAGCTTTTTTGAATAGGTGACACACACATTCCTGCTAAACGCTGACAGACCTCGGCTGTGTACAACAACCTGAAATATTGATATATTTTACAGATGAATACAAAATTGCGTGCAATATCTCTCTTTGCTGGCTGCGGCGGAATGGACTTTGGTGCTGAAAAAGCTGGTATTGATATTATATGGGCAAATGAAATTGAGCACGATGCAGCAGAAACTTTGAGACAAAATTTTAAAAATGCAGAAATTGCTGAAGGCGACATAAAAAAAATTAAGTCGTTTCCTGAAGTTGATATAGTGATTGGTGGGTATCCCTGTCAGTCCTTTTCAATGGGCGGCAATCGCAATCCAGAGAATGATAAGCGGACTTATCTTTATCTAGAATTTTTGCGATGCTTAAACAATACCTCACCTAAATTTTTTGTTGCTGAAAACGTTTCTGGACTAAAGAAAATTGACAATGGCTCTTTTTTGCATGAACAAATACGCGTATTCAACGATGCTGGAAAATTTGGATATGATGTTTATTTTAAAGTTGTTGATGCAAAAGACTATGGCGTCCCTCAGTCGAGAAAAAGACTCTTTATTGTTGGGATAAGAAAAGATTTAAAATTGCAGTTTAGTTTTCCCGAACCAAGTCATGGAAAAGTAGGATCCGGGTTGTTAGCGTATGAATCGCATGGGCACGCAATCAAAGGTTTGCCTTCATGGCCTGAAGGCGAATTCTATGAGCGCCCACACGATCCAGAGGGGCATATGTCATGGTACTACATGTCACGCAACCGCAGAGCACCTTGGGTTGGCCCTTCATTTACGATAGTTGCGAACTGGCGGCATGTTACTTTGCACCCGGCTTCCCCTGTAATGAAGCTTACATGGTCAAATTTAAGTGATGGATGGAAACAACGGTGGGACTTTACCGATGAACACGATGCTGCGCTAGCGCAGCATCAAATTATACCTCTCGACACACCGCGTAGGCTTTCATGGAGAGAATGTGCCCGCATTCAAACTTTTCCCGCTAATTTTGAGCCATTTGGGAAGGTTGAATCCAAATTTACCCAGATTGGGAACGCTGTCCCTCCGCTACTCGCTGAAAAAATCCTAAAACACCTTGTAAGCGGTCGCGGGCTGCAAGAGCAAAAAGTTCCGCCTCAGCAACTTGCATTAATCTGACCCCCATTTGGCAGGCCAATATGTTTTTGCCCTATCAGAAGGGGTATAAACGGGAGGCTGCTCTAAATAAAAAATTGGTGATTTATAAATCGCCTCTGATGCCCTTGGGTAGTATTTTAGTTGTCCCCCAGAAAGGCCGTACCAATCAAAGACAACTTCTCTTGGATTACTGCTATCATAACCGCGTAAACATTTTTCAGAAGAAAACTCCCATATTAACCCTGTTGGCAGACTTAAAGAAAAGGAATGTACTTGGTATGAACGTACACCATCTTTAATTTTACTACTAACTGTAATATACTTACTACTCGCGATATCTAATTTTTTTCCAGGATTGTTATTTTCGTATTTTTGTTTTGCCTCTGTGTGCCATTGTGTTACAGTTGCTATGATGCACTCACCAACACTTTTAGCTACACTCTGTCTTTTTTCACGAAAAACATTCTCGGTAAGTTGCAACTTTTGAACTATTGGTTCCCATAGTTTTGCAGGTGAATTGCACAGCTCCATATACACACGCCCCGCATTTTCCAAATCTTCAAGGGCACTAGCCCGTGACAATTCTTTAGATTTTAAGGAAATTCCATAAGTGTTATTTATATGTGCTGTTGAACTGACGACAACATCAAAAATTTCCTTATTCTCGTTTGCATAGCCAGCAAGAATATCTGCAAAGATTCTCTCAAAATCACGCCAACCCGGCCTTGACGAATTATCACTTTCTCTCTCTTGACCGCTTCCATCGCGAAACACACTCATTGACAAACGTAAACGCTCAAGTTCTCGCGAGTTAGGCTTACGTGTCAAAAAAGGAATAGACATTTAATTTCCTCCATTAGTTGTGGGAAGAGCGAAATATATTAACTCACCCTGGAGGATAAGGCAAGACGGCCTCTATAAATTTAATTAAATCGCTAATTTACAAGTATTTTTTATACCACACCGAATAAAAAATTCTTTTGCGCCATGAGAGTTTGACCTAGCGGTCGCATCAGAAATTTGTTGTTATCAGTCGGTTGCAGATATGAAAACAATGCGAACTTCTGAAAACGAACCCATTCCTCCATGCATTCCCCTAAAAACGAAAAAACCCCCGACCATCTTTCGATGATCGGGGGTTCCTATTTACCTATCTGGTGGAGCTGAAGAGAATTGAACTCTTGACCTCTTGAATGCCATACTAAGGCATGATGCCCCAAACCTTACACCGTCAATGAAATCAGGCTATTAAATGTATATTTCCCGTCCGTTTTGATACATTTTGATACATTTTGTATATCCCAATCAGATTTCATGTGTAAGGATTTCAAGCACCTCCTTGTCCTCAATGCCCAGGTACCTCATGGTGACACTAGGGGATGAATGGTTGAACCTTTTGCAGATCAGCTCAAAACCCACACCAAATTTTGTCCTCTGAATGTATCCGAAGGTTTTTCTAAGGGAATGTGCGCCGTAATTGCCTTCAAGGTTTATGGTTTTGCACCATTCCTTAATCATGCGGTTTACGGTCATAATCGTAAGAGGCTTCTGGTGGCCTCTTCGGGATTGGAATAGGTAATCATCATCATAATGGTTAGATGCCTCCAGATGCCCTCTGAGGGCCTTGTAGACCTCCCTGTTTATATAAAGGGTGTTGGTCTTTCCGGTCTTGGATTCTCTGATTTGTATGGCTTGTCCGGGTTTGGCATATTTGACGTGTGAAATTTTGAGTTTAAGCAAATCACCAGTTCGGATTCCGTTGTTGATGCCAAGCGTGAAAAGCAGCAAATCACGGGGCCGTGATGCAAGCAGCTTTTTAATGGATTGAATATGGGACAATTCTCTGATTGGTTGAACGAGTGTTGATGATCCGTTTTTGGGGTGATTGGGGTTATTCATGGCATTGCCTCAATGTTAAATTAATATGTAAAATCAGTATATTACTTAACATTGTATGTACACTGCCACTAAATGAAATGAATAATAGATTAAAATGATTAGATAAAATGACAGAAGTTAAGTTTTATAAAGAACTTATCCTGAAATTTCCGATAGTTATGTGTAATTTTTCGATTCAGGGAACTTGAAAAAGTTAGCATTGGGAATGAGAAAATATCCACGCATTTGAATCTACATGTTGAATAAGTGATTGAATGTTCAATCAAATAACTAGCATGATTTAAAAAAATGTAGATTGGAAAAAAATTGAATTTATTTTGCAAATTTTTTGATTTTAAGTGATTTTGGAAACTGGTTTTCGATAAATTATATTCAAGAAAACGGATATATATAAATTTGAATATGGACATATAAGAATAGAATGAAATTATTTTGTAGAAAATAGTGATAACTGAGAATTTGAAAAACTTGTTTTTCAAATTTGAAGTTAATCCCGAAGGGATTTAATGCAAATGAGAAATAGAATGGAAATATGAATTGAATGGATTAAATTCAGATTTTGATTTGATTAATTTGTTTGATTAGAAATCCCGGAGCGGGATTTAACTTCGAAGTTGAAAAACTTGTTTTTCAACTTCTCAGTTGCAATTTTTATTTTGAAAAGACATTTTAAATGATTTTATACTATTCCATTCTTCTTAAAGAAGAATTATATACGATTTCTTGTATATAATTTATTGGAAACTGGTTTCCGAAATCATAGTTTTGAATAAAAAAGTGATATTTTTTTAAATTTATTTTTGTTTTTATTTAGAAGCAATATTAATAATGTGTATTTTATAGATTTAGTGCTGTTTAGAAGCTAAAAAAATTTGAATAGAGCATGAAAAGTAGCAAAAATGACGAAAAATTATTTTTAAATTTCAAGCAGATAACCACATTTCCACTAAAAAGGGGAGGCTTTATACCTCCCCAAAATTCTGAAAATCCCCATTCCAGCCGCATGCGATAAGCAATCATTTGATTTTGAGCTTTGCCTTGATCTGCGTTTCAAGCTCACGAAGAACGTCAACAGGAGCGGCTTGAAGCAGCTTTTTAATCTTGTTGATTTGTTGACGGTGCTCACGGTCAGTCTTGGCAAAAATCTGGGCTGGCGTGAAGTTCAGCACCTGCCCAATCTTTTCATAAAAATTGATGGTTGCATCCGGCGAACCCTCTTCGATTTTTCGAAGTTCAGCAATGGGAATTTCTGCTTTCTCGGCAAGTTGCTCCTGAGTAAGCTTCTTTGCTTCCCGCAGATTCACGATCTTTGCCCCAACGATTTTGAAAGACTCCATCATAAGTCATGCTCCTGTATGATTTTTTTAAAAAATATACAGGGTTATCGGGAAGTACACAGTTATTTTACGGGAAAGGCGGTCACAATGACCGCCTTTTTTTGCGTGTTTATTTCGTGGAAGGTTAACAATTCAAAAAACCATCGTAAAATCGGCGTAGCTTTCAAAATTTGTATAACCTTTAACTCAGGAGTTGGACATGAAAAAGATTGATATTAACGATTTTTGTGATTGCATTGCAGCTAACATGCCTTATGAGGACATTAAGGACATGTTTAATATCAAAACAAAGGAGCAATTTAAAAGATATTTGTATGATGCTTCTGCCAAAAAAGGCGAAATTATTAAATATGAATTTCCAAAAAATAGTAATTCACGCGATATTAGCTATTTAAAAGATGGCAGTATCAAAATTAATGCTAATTTTGTAAATCAGTCACTTAAAAAAATAATGGCAAGTAATGATGATGTAAACTTTAATATTAGTTTTGAATGTGAATCAAAACGAATTGTCATTGAATTTTGCTAAAACAAAACTGAAATATTCAAAATATAAATTTATAATAAGGAGTTTAATATGTGCTCAAAATCTTGGATTGATACATCTACATTGGATATGCGTAGTGAGGGAATAAAGCAAATCGTAAATGAAACAAATATAGCACTTGATGTGTTTAATGAAAATCATTTCGCTTGCGAAGAAGGAGGCAAATTTTTTATTTATACAGAAACAAAGGATGAAGATGGTAATTTTAAATTGACTCGTCTTTCATATAAAGATTTTGCATTCAGATATAACTGTAATGATATATATGTTCCTTCAGGAAAAAATGGCAATCCCTTCATCAAAAAGGGAATCGGTTCTTACTGGATGAGTTGCCCACAAAAAAGAACATATAATGGGATTATATTTAATCCAAAGTCCACTAATAGTGATTTTTATAATTTATGGACAGGATTTAAGATTGATTCAAGCAGTGATGGTGCTTTTCCTCATATAGAGAAACATCTCAAAGAAGTTTGGTGCAATGGAGATGAGGAATACTATGCATACCTCATAAAGTGGTTTGCTCATTTGGTTCAATATCCATATGAAAAGCCAGGTGTTGCTCTTGTAATAAAAGGGGAAAAAGGCACAGGAAAAACAGGCTTTATCTCCAAGTTGGCGGATATGATTCTAAAGGAACATTACATGTTGGTGAGTTCTTCTCGTGATATCTATGGTCATTTTAATGCCCAGCAGTATGGAAAGCTATTAATCACTTTTGATGAAGCGATTTGGAACGGTGACAAGGGGATGGAAGGAAGGCTGAAATCTTTGATCACTGATCTGAATATCCTTGTTGAAAAAAAGGGCATGGATGCAGAAATCACAAAAAACTATGCTCGCTATATTTTGCTGACAAATGAGAAGTTTACAGTTCCTGCAACATATGATGAGAGGAGGTTTTGCGCGTTAAGAATAAGCAATAAATACAAGCAAGATACTGAATATTTTTCAGAATTATATGATGCAATGGATCAGGGAGAAATCGCTTCATTTTTTGGATTTCTATCACGCCACAAGTTTAACAAAAATGATGTTTTTACTCCACCAGCAACTAGAGCATTATTTGAAGATGTGCTTGAAAATATGGATTTTTTTGACAACTGGCTTTTTAATTTAATTGACGATTACGCAATTAAATACAAAACTTCTGAGCTAATTTATGATATAGGATCTGTTGAAACTATTTCATTTGGAAGATTTGTCAGAACAAAAACATTATTTGAGAATTTTAGAGACGCAAAAGAGCGTTCTGGGCGATATTCATCAATTTTTACACAGACAAAATTTACTCAAAAATTGACAAACAAAAAAGATGGTTCTTATAATTTTCAATATGGAAAACATGAAGGGCATAATTGCATATTTTTGCCTACCATTGAGGATGCAAAAAGAATTTTTGAAAAAAAATATACTTGCATTGTAGATTGGACAGAATTTAATGAAAAAGGCAATATTCCAGAATATGATACTTTTATAAAAATGCTAAAAGAAAATTTTAGAAGCAGAAGTTGCAAGAAAAATGCTATAAAAACAGCACATAGCATGTATAAAGATAAACAATTTACAGAAGAATTTGGGCATATGCTTGGCATAGACAATTCAAATGTTGCCTAGCAAAAGAAAATACTCATTTTTATTTAAAATAGATGGGGTTTAACACTCAAGGCACGCTCCTTTTCTCCTTGGAGTTCATGGTAATATGTATCCGCCGTCATTCTGGTGGAGCTATGTCCTAGGAGTTTGGAAACGGCCTTGAGGTCTCCTCCATTTGCAAGCATGGTCGAGGCAAAAAGGTGCCGAATGTCATAGAGCCTTACGGGATAGTCAATCTCGGCTTTTTCGAGGGCGCTTTTAAATGACTTTCGGCATTGCTTTATGCCTCGACCATTTTTTTCAATCACATAGGGTGATTGAGCTGTTTTGCGTTTTGAAAGCAGCCTTTCTCGGAAATTGGGTGTCATGGGAATCGTTCTGTCTGACCCTGCCGTTTTGGTTCCCCGTATGTGAATTGTGCCCTGGTTGAAGTCTATGTCCTGCCAAAGCAATGAAAATAGCTCTGAGTTGCCGGGCCGCATTCCAAGCTCCCACTCAACCTCAATGATCCACCTGAGATGGTCAGGTGCAGCAGCATAAATTTTTGCGAGGTCTTTGATCGTTAGGCGCATGTCACGCCGTAATTCACGCTTCTTTTGCCAATTCGACATGGGGTCATTGGTGGTCAACTCATGTCGAATACCAAACCGGAATATGGCATGTAGGCTGTCCATATACCGGTTTTGGGTAGCTGGGGATTTATTTGTGAACCGTGCTGCAACAGCCAGAATGTCCTTGAAGGATATTTGGTCAACAGGAAGATGGCAAAGGCAGGGCAGAAAATGCTCGTTTAGCAAAAACTTGAGTGTGCCAATCCAAGAAGTTGTCTTGTCTTTGACTTTGAGAAAATCAAGGTAGCATTGTCCTAAATCATCAAGGTATATTTGTCGAGAATTTGAAAGGGCCGCAACCGTGTATATATGCCCTGATTTGATTTCCATTTCTCTGTTCAAGGCCAATTCTTGCGCTTCTGACTCGTTTCCGAAATAATCCTTCTTAGGGCTGACAAGCCCTGGCACCCGGTACTGGACATACCAGTTGCCAGACTTGGTTTGGCTGACGGCCATTAAACAACCCTCCTAAATCCAGAACGAATTTCTGCATCTATGTTTGCAAAAACTTCTGGATTTTTCATCCATGCCTCAAGGTCAAGAACTCTGATTCTGTTTTTATTTGGTCCATATTTGGGTATTTTATACTGTTCCATGATTCTACCGAAATAAGCAGCATTATAACTACAATATGCTGCTGCCTGTTTAATGGTTAAATATTCGCACATTTTTTTGCCTCATTTATATAAATATGTATAAATATGTACACAAACATCTTGAATATGTACATAAATATTTATAAAAATGGAGATTTAAAAATATGGAAAATGAATTAATGAACAAATACTTGATTGATGAAGATTCAAATAAGAATTTTATGGATTGAATTATACGAAAAGCAACATTTGAAAAAGACCCAAAGAAACAGTTTATAATGACTTCATGCTTCGATTTTTTGAATGCTGTAAAAGCTTCATCTAATGAAAAGTGAATTCGTCAAGCACAAAGTGTTGTAGGACAATTTGTTAAAAACTTGTAACTTCAATATAGGCGAGGATTAGATGGATGTGACTGTGAATTTTGAAGATGTGCTCATACAAGCAAATTGTGATATTTCGGCAAAAAGAGGCAATATAAAATGCCCTTTTTGTAACACATGGTCATTTAAAATTTATCCAGAGCAATTAGCCAAATGCCATAATGCTTCTTGTGGTTGGCATGGGGATGCAATCAAGTTTTATACAGAGTTTAAAAATATTGATAAAAATGAGGCTATTAAAGAACTCGCTGTTAAGTTAGATTTAAAAAAGTCTATTGTTGGGAAAAAAGAGCAGACACTTAAGGAAGCAAAAATTGCACTAGCTAAGGATTTAGAATTTTTGTCATGGTGCAGACTATATTTTGCATTTTATAAAAACGATGTGGTTGAGCAAAAAATATATGCTGAAAAATGTGGGCTATCAAAATCGGCTTTTAGTAGAATATTAAATGGGAATATGGGGAATGCACTTACATGGAGAAAGACGCTTAATGTTTTGAGACAAGAGATTAATATTGAGAGATTAAAGAAGGATATTAAAAAAGGTGCCAAATATTTTTTAGAGGACATTCCTTTAGAATATGTGACAAAATATAGGATTAAAAAAAGAACTTAGAAATCTCGTCCCTTAAGCTAGCTTTGACATGACGAGTTTCCTTTGACCATTAAAATGTGCAGGCAAAAAAATGGGGATAGCATGAAAGCTATCCCCATTTTTTCAATTTATAACAGCTAATTAGAATGTAAGGCGAAGTCCAAGACTGACTTCATTCATTGCCGGATTGGTGGTTATGCTGTCGTCATTGTACGAAGTTTTGTTTTTGCCAAGACCAACGTATCTGTAGGCAAGATCCGCAGAAACATTGTCCGTGAACGCATATGAGCAGCCCGCGCCAACATTCCATGCGAAGACGGTATTCATAGACGATGCCGACATGCTTTCGCCGTTTCGTCCATGAATGTCATAATTGCTGTTGATAAAGCCCATGCCGAGACCACCGCCAATATAGGGGGTGAACTTGCTGCTATTATGAAAATCCCAGTAGGCATTTGCAAAAAGGGTATTCACATTCCATGTGGCATCAATTGAACCAGTACGAGTGTTCTTCGTGCCGGACCATTCTGTGCGTGCGCTGCTCCTCATGTCGTACTCGACTTCGACACGAAATGGGGCATTGAACTTGGGGTAAAAGTCGTAACCCGCAAAAACGCCACCGCCTACGGTATTCTGGCCATAGGTATCAATGCCGAAGTAGTCGAAGTTTTTGGAATGTGAGGTGGCTCCTGTCGATTGGATCGAGTCAAGGAATTTAAGCCCCCCATAAACGCCGTTAACCTCTGCCATTGCTGGGGCGCTGAGGGCAAAAATCAGAGCAATAGCAAATACCATTCGCTTAAACATAGAATCCTCCCATTTGTAAGCCAGTTATAGGTATTATTGGCTTTATAAAAATAACCTATAAACGGCATTCTAGCCCAAGTAAACACTTTTAGTGGGTTTATAGCCATAAAATGTCACTTATAATTGGCTTTAAGGGGCAAATTATGACTTTTGCTATTCGATTGGGCCAGAGGCTTAAGCAGGTGAGGCGTCTAGGTGGAATGTCACAAGACCAAGCTGCTGAGCTTGCGGGTATCAGCGGGAAATATCTCGGAGAGATTGAGCGCGGCGAAGCAAATGCCACGGTAATCGTTTTGGCAAAGCTTGCTGACGCCTTGCAAATAGAACTGCCGGAGTTGTTAAGCTTTGGTCATGTAGACACACGTGAAAATTTAATCAAAAAAATCAGCTTGTTAATTGAAGGCGTTTCAGATGAAGAACTGGCAAAAATCTATCGGGCTATTGTTGCTATAATCAAGTGATTGTTTGTCAGTTTAGTGTGTTTAGTGGATTTCAGGGGAATTTAGGGGAGGTATGAAGCCTCTCTTTTTATTTGGCTGGGCACTTTTGGTAGTTTGGGCACTTTTTTGGTGAATTGGAGCGAAGGAGAGATGCTTTAATAAAATTATATATTACGTTAAAACTGGAAATGTGGTTATCTGCTTGAAATTTAAAAATAATTTTTCGTCATTTTTGCTACTTTTCATGCTCTATTCAAATTTTTTTAGCTTCTAAACAGCACTAAATCTATAAAATACACATTATTAATATTGCTTCTAAATAAAAACAAAAATAAATTTAAAAAAATATCACTTTTTTATTCAAAACTATGATTTCGGAAACCAGTTTCCAATAAATTATATACAAGAAATCGTATATAATTCTTCTTTAAGAAGAATGGAATAGTATAAAATCATTTAAAATGTCTTTTCAAAATAAAAATTGCAACTGAGAAGTTGAAAAACAAGTTTTTCAACTTCGAAGTTAAATCCCGCTCCGGGATTTCTAATCAAACAAATTAATCAAATCAAAATCTGAATTTAATCCATTCAATTCATATTTCCATTCTATTTCTCATTTGCATTAAATCCCTTCGGGATTAACTTCAAATTTGAAAAACAAGTTTTTCAAATTCTCAGTTATCACTATTTTCTACAAAATAATTTCATTCTATTCTTATATGTCCATATTCAAATTTATATATATCCGTTTTCTTGAATATAATTTATCGAAAACCAGTTTCCAAAATCACTTAAAATCAAAAAATTTGCAAAATAAATTCAATTTTTTTCCAATCTACATTTTTTTAAATCATGCTAGTTATTTGATTGAACATTCAATCACTTATTCAACATGTAGATTCAAATGCGTGGATATTTTCTCATTCCCAATGCTAACTTTTTCAAGTTCCCTGAATCGAAAAATTACACATAACTATCGGAAATTTCAGGATAAGTTCTTTATAAAACTTAACTTCTGTCATTTTATCTAATCATTTTAATCTATTATTCATTTCATTTAGTGGCAGTGTACATACAATGTTAAGTAATATACTGATTTTACATATTAATTTAACATTGAGGCAATGCCATGAATAACCCCAATCACCCCAAAAACGGATCATCAACACTCGTTCAACCAATCAGAGAATTGTCCCATATTCAATCCATTAAAAAGCTGCTTGCATCACGGCCCCGTGATTTGCTGCTTTTCACGCTTGGCATCAACAACGGAATCCGAACTGGTGATTTGCTTAAACTCAAAATTTCACACGTCAAATATGCCAAACCCGGACAAGCCATACAAATCAGAGAATCCAAGACCGGAAAGACCAACACCCTTTATATAAACAGGGAGGTCTACAAGGCCCTCAGAGGGCATCTGGAGGCATCTAACCATTATGATGATGATTACCTATTCCAATCCCGAAGAGGCCACCAGAAGCCTCTTACGATTATGACCGTAAACCGCATGATTAAGGAATGGTGCAAAACCATAAACCTTGAAGGCAATTACGGCGCACATTCCCTTAGAAAAACCTTCGGATACATTCAGAGGACAAAATTTGGTGTGGGTTTTGAGCTGATCTGCAAAAGGTTCAACCATTCATCCCCTAGTGTCACCATGAGGTACCTGGGCATTGAGGACAAGGAGGTGCTTGAAATCCTTACACATGAAATCTGATTGGGATATACAAAATGTATCAAAATGTATCAAAACGGACGGGAAATATACATTTAATAGCCTGATTTCATTGACGGTGTAAGGTTTGGGGCATCATGCCTTAGTATGGCATTCAAGAGGTCAAGAGTTCAATTCTCTTCAGCTCCACCAGATAGGTAATTAAAACCCCCGATCATTGAAAAATGGTCGGGGGTTTTTTGCGTTTAACTTCTCACTAGCTTTGATTGACTTATTCTATGCACGAGCTACCCTTCAATGGCTTTGATATATTGCTTTTTCCCTAATATAGAAAGATTTAAAGACTTCAAAGCATCTTTTGCCATAGTCGTCTTATCTTGTCTTTGTAAATTATATTCTGCCGCGCGCAAGTTTTTCTTGTACTGGCGAGGAACAATTGGTTTTACACTATCTGTATTTAACCCGGTTACAATTCCTGCAGAATGTCCAGTATTGAATGTTTCTTTTTTCATATTCAAGAAAAATGCATTGCGTGTAACAATTTGTCTGAGATTTGCCCTCGTTTTCTCAGAAATAAAACTGCCTGATATAGTTATATCATCTATATATCGAGAATATCTTAAACCTTTTGGGTAAACATACTCATAAATATTTTTATCAAGTGGAATGCAAAGAATATTAACAAGTGCTGCACTTGTAGGAAAACCTTGGGCCAATTCATAGTTGAATGTGGTCAAATTGGTGAGTGTTTGGGCGACAATAGGGCTACATCCAAGTATCTCTTCGTATAGTCGTCTGATTCGTGATGAAGGTACATTGGGGAAGCAAGATTTTAAGTCCATGCAGAATTTATATTGTCGCCCGCAGTGGACAGCCGCATTTGTTTTAGCGGAATGCTTTGGAACAGCCCCATGCGCGTAAGGACTGATAGGAATCCTATACAATAAATTATGCAATATCTTGTGTTGGATGGCTTTTAATTCGCTTTTTGCATTTGCTATAAGCCTTCTCTTTCCAGGTTTAGTTTCCTTTTCACGCAAAGAACAATACTTATCCATATTTGAAGCAACACGAATAAGTATTTCTTGTTTTACCTTTATTCTAAGGCAAAGGTGCGTGATTGTCTTAATATTGAGCATATCCTTAAGTATCAAGTAGAATAATCTGCATAGCATTTTTTTTCATATTCAAAAATATTTTCTTATCATCATCTTGCAGCTCTAAAGGGGTATCACACCCAGCAATAAGTAATATCTCATTTGAAATTCCAAGCTTATCTGCAAAATCTCTAAGTTTTGTGATACTTACATCTCTTTTATTATTTTCAACTTGGGATAAAAAATTTTGCGTGACGCCCAGCATTTTTGCCATGTCACCTTGAGAAATGCCCCTATGGACTCTAATCAGCTTTAAAACGGCCCCAACTGAACTCATATGTATACCCCATCAGGGATTGTTTGCTTGGCACTTTGGTCTATATCCATTCTACTGATTGCGGTGTATGTCATTCATTTTTTCAATCTTTGCCATAAATATAGCAAGTAAGATTTAATGACAGGCCATATCAACGCAAACAAAGGAAAGGAAACGTGGGATTCAGAGATTGTAATTTTACGCAGCCTCAGCCTAAGAGCACTTTTTGCGATGCTCAACCTTAAGTCTACTTCTTTTTTGTGCATGCTATTCTCCTGCACGTTTTATGGTTTTCACAACAAAACGTGCAAGGAGTACATGACGTAACTCCTTGCACGTGATTAGCCGAAGGGTTCTTTCCCACTTCGACCGTTGTGCCAGTATTATCTAGCCAAAAAACGAAATTGCAGTATCAGACAGAGCAGCACATAGTGTATTCCGCCGAGTATGCCGACCACAGCCGGGTTCCGAGCTGGGGGCATAGCGCCTTCGTGTACCCCTAAAGAAAGGGGGAGCCGTACAAAGTCGGCTCATAGTCCTCTTACGAGGAATAAGTTGGCTAACCACGCTAATTACAAGGAGTAATCAAATCTCTGATTGTCAAAGAACACTGCGGCGAATCACCGCCTTCCTCTTTTCTATATATGGGCAAGGTTTTGCTGTCAATCTTTTTTGCTTTAAAAGCAAATTTTTTTGACTGAAGCTTAAATCCAAAATCACTACCAAATCATACACAAAATGTTAGTTCAGATTCGATGCTGTAGAGATAAGATGATGGACATCCGCCGTCGCCTATTGGATCACGCATCACATAAGTATCTCTGGTGCGCAGATGTGAGCCGAGCAAAGCTAGTGAGAAGTTAAACGCAAAAAACCCCCGACCATTTTTCAATGATCGGGGGTTTTAATTACCTATCTGGTGGAGCTGAAGAGAATTGAACTCTTGACCTCTTGAATGCCATACTAAGGCATCATGCCCCAAGCCTTACACCGCCAATAAAATCAGGCTATTAAATGTATATTTTTCGTCCGTTTTGATACATTTCGATACATTTTGTATATCCCAATCAGATTTCATGCGTAAGGATTTCAAGCACTTCTTTGTCCTCAATGCCCAGGTATCGCATGGTGACACTAGGGGATGAATGGTTGAACCTTTTGCAGATCAGCTCAAAACCCACACCCAATTTTGTCCTCTGAATATAGCCGAAGGTTTTTCTAAGGGAATGTGCGCCATAATTGCCTTCAAGGTTTATGGTTTTGCACCACTCCTTAATCATGCGGTTAACGGTCATAATCGCAAGAGGCTTCTGGTGGCCTCTTCGGGATTGAAATAGGTAATCATCATCAGGGGACGCCATGCCTCGCCCTTGTGAAGGCCTAGTTGAACGGCAGCCCAAGAACAGCCAGAAGCAACCAGCAGAATATAAAGGCATGATACAGAGCGGCGATCATAAACATCAGGCAAAGGGGAACCTTGATTAACAGCCTGGCATTGCCTTGCAGCCTGAATACAAACAGATACAGCAACAATAAACAGATAAATGAGAATATAGCCCCTTGTATGGAAATGAGCAGTGTGCCGGCGGTCCATCGTGGCAGCCATCCAAGACCAGCCATATCGATGAGATACCGATCATCAACAACTGTATCGGCGCAACATAAAAGCAGGGTTACAACATACAGCCACAAGTTCTTTTCCATTTTAAACAGCGTCAGGCAAACAATCATTCCAACAGCGCCCACGGCCATGACAATAGCGGAGGTGTGCTCCTGCACAAAAAGCAACCAGCCCAGACATGCAAAAAGCAGCGTAATAACAACAGGCCAGTGTGCCTGCCAACAGGCTGAAATTTTGGCTTTTATACTTGCAGATGTTGGGCGTGTCATTATTTATCCTGAATTTAGGATGCTTGCTGAGCGTGGCAGCAAACAAAAAAGGGCCGAAATCTTAATTTTGGGGGAAAGCGGTATTTATGTCTTTATGCCGCCCATGTGCGCAGCACTTAATAGGCTGAAAAGTATACAATTTAAAATGGAAACGAGATCTATTCTTGGTCCACCAGGGCACAAAAGACTACTGAAGCCTTTCAGTCTTACATAATCATCAGCTTCTGCTATATTTCCGCCAAAACATCCAAGGAGGAAATATGCCAGGGAATAATTTCAGTTTCCAGCACAGGGGGCAGGAGGTTTCAAACCAACCGCGCTTGAGCAATGGGCAGTTCACCTTTTCAGATTCCGTGACCGCAACGAGTGTGGCTTCCCAAGGGCAGCAAGCACTTGAGGCAGTCATGCCCGTTCATCGGAATGCACCGCTTGAGCAACGCATGTACCCATCCAGCATTGCTGACATTGTAAAAAAACATGCCCATGGCGATCATTCAACCTTGCAGCCGTATTCTGAAGACCCTGAAGCAAAAGTTCCTTACTATCGTATGGGAGTGAGACCGCTTGAATCTCGCGCTCTATCACGTCGATACGGAGAAAGAGTCCCTGGGGCTGACCTTCATGTTGAACACATGCACTTTGTTGGCAGTGACGGCAGCAATTTTGGGCTGACATTTGGTGGTATATTTTCTGAATCGATGCAAGATTTAACAAACTATCAGGTCGAAGCCCCAAAGTATCGTAAGGAATACATAGACAGGGCAAAGATTGAAGTCTACCGAAAATGGGAAGAAAGAAAAATTTTAGAGCGATTCAGCCAGGATTATAACCCCTTTACATACAACATACTGACGCATAACTGCCAACAGTACTTTGCGGAAGTTCTCCAGCAAGCACAGGAATATGATACACCCGCAAAGCCGCTCGTTCTGTACTGAAGAAATGAACATCCTGCAGACCTTAATCGGTCAGCGCTGTCCGAGGAAATCTAGCCAACTCCCCCTTGCAGGGCAATGAAAATATCTATTTTAGCATGACGCAAAACACGTAATACGCCAAAAACCCCCGACCATTTTTCAATGATCGGGGGTTTTGATTACCTATCTGGTGGAGCTGAAGAGAATTGAACTGACGACCTCTTGAATGCCATACTAAGGCATCATGCCCCAAACCTTACACCGCCAATAAAATCAGGCTATTAAATGTATATTTTTTGTCCGTTTTGATACATTTCGATACATTTTGTATATCCCAATCAGATTTCATGTGTAAGGATTTCAAGCACTTCCTTGTCCTCAATGCCCAGGAGGTAACGCATGGCGGCAACAGGGGATGCAAGGTTTAACCTTCTGCAGATCAGCTCAAAACCCACGCCCAATTTGTCCTCTCAATGTACCCGCAGGTTTTTCCTGGTGAGCGTGCGCCTGACGACCTTTACAGTTCAGGTTTTGCACCACGCCTTGCTTCTGCTGTTTACGGTCACAACCAAACACAAAAGTGCAAGGGGCTTGCCCCGCGTCCGCATTATGCGGCATTTTGCAAAAATCGTTAAATATCAGACCCATATTTACACATATTAATTTACTATGTCTCTTTTTTATTGCAAAAGCTCGACTTGCTGTCGCACATGCTATATATCGAGCATGTTTTAAAATATGTGCGTTTTTAAAAGGAAAGCAATAATGAACAAATATAACATCGCGCTCGCAATGGTTTTTTTGCTGCTCACTGCCTGCGGCGTCATGGAAACATTCTATTCAGACACCATGTGGGCGCCCAAATCCGCGCCGAGCATGGGCGGCCACTATCCCGAAATGCGGGACAATGCCCGACGCTGCAATAATGGATTTTATACCGGCATGAGTGCCAAAAATATTGACCCACGCATGAGCCAACGCTGTGAAAAGCTGGATGACGGCAACTCTTTATGCGCAGTTGAAGCCGTCGATACGCGCTATGAAACAGAACGGCGGCAAGAGTATGACTCCGTTGAAAAGAAGTACGTCACGAGGTATGTTACTGTAACACATTACTATGTATTTATGATAAACACATACATCAACGACAAGGGCATCATCTACGACTGCCGGGCAGAGAACGCGCAGTACTGGTGGTCCAAGCCAGAAAGCCCCAAGCCGGGCTCCCTGGCCGACAGACTGCCCAAGAATTAGGGGGAGTGATGCGTTATCCTTTTTTTGCATGCCTGCTGATTCTGCTGCTGTTGCCCGCCTGCGTCTATCTGCAGCGGCCCCTGTGGCGGCCTGAAGCTCTCAGCCCCATAGAGGCCACGCACGAGCAGGGCGTCAACATGCTAAACACCTGCACGTCGCACGGGTACAAGGGGCAGGCTTTCGCCTCGCTGGCAGAAAGCAAAAACGCCCAGTGTCAGCCCAGTGGTTCAGGGCAGGAGTGCGCCCTGCTGGTGGTGTACCCCGAAAGCCGCATCTTTTCTTTTGCTGATGCCCGCCGGTACACCGCCACGGTGCAGGCCAAAACATTGTTCAACATGATGGTGGATGGCGCTGGCAACATAAAGCAGTGCAGAGCTGAAACGGAATAGGGGAAAATACCATGCTCAAATACCTTGTAATGGCGGCGCTGTTTTGCATGTTGCCCGGCTGCGTTGAAAGTACCCTGCCGCCCCCGCCGCCCCCCATGCCTTTTACTGTGGTGTGGGCTCCGGATGAAGCCCCTGCCGTGCAGGTTGCGGCAAAGGCCCTGCAGCCCCTGATCGCCGACTGCAACGGCGGAAGGCTTGAAGGCAAAAAAATCAGGGACACCAGCTTGCCGCAAATGACCTTTTTCAGCAAAACGCTGGAAAATGGCAAAACCCTGCAGGCTGCAAAGCTGTATTATTTGGAGCAGACCGACGTGGAATTTACCACGGCGGCCATGTTCAACCTGACTGTGGCCAAAAACGGCGAAATTCTGGATTGTTCGGCTGAAAAGGTCATTTATCGCAGCAAATAGCCGGGTACGTTCAGCATCTTGCGTGGCAGCGGTCACGAGCCTGCGCTGCTGAACGGCTCGCAACCTGCCGCAAAAACTGCCCGCCAAGCGGCCTTGCCCCGTAATGGTGCGGGGCCGCAAGAGCCATCGCACGTTTCCACAAGCTCCCCAAACGCAAAACCCCCGATCATCGCGAGATGGACGGGGGTTTTGCGTATCTGCTGGAGCTGAAGAAAATTGAACTCCTGCCATCCTGACTGCCATTCTACCTTCGCCCCCCGCCGCGTTTCGCTTCTGCCTGGCCTTGCGGGGTGCGCCGTTCGCGGATTTTTTTCACATTACAGCCGCTGGCAATCACGCGTTGAGCGACTTTTACGATGCGCGCAAAATGCCGCGCGTCAGCATTTTTCCACCCGCCGCGCAAATACGCTTGCCTATCCGCTGCGGTAAAAGTAATTATATTGCTTAAGGATACCGCACATGCTTGCGGCATCATCCTTGCCAGCGGGGGCCAGCGTATCCGCGTGGGTCGTTTGTTGTGTCGTACACTGACAACCCCGACGCGGTGCTTGCCGCTGTCATTGCCGTTTTTTGCAGCGTTTGCTGTCGCAGTCGTGCGCTGCCACCGCACTGTGCGGATTCCCTGTGTTGATGTGCAACCGAAACCGGGGGCAAGATGCAAAAAATTCGTCTTATAACCGCGTGCATGCTGCTGGCGCTTGTGTGTCAGCCCGCTTTGGGGCAGGAACCGCCCGCTCCTCTGGCGCAGACCGCCATACCCGGCCCCGCCGCCGGTACGCTCATGACGCCAGCATACGTGCAGGCGATCGGGCGGTTGTCCTACCTTTTTGGCTATCCGCTGGTTAACGTCTACAACCGCTACAGAAAACTGGAGAGCGTCGCTGCCAAGTCGGGCGGCAAAACGTTTTGGGCCGAGGGGGTTCGCCCCACCGCACCGATAAACCACCTGTGCATGCTGACAGACTACATCAAGCCCACGGCCAATACCGTGTCATGCCCCAATCAGGATGTTGTTTACGGCGCGGGGTACTTTGGCCTGACCGACGGGGCCGTGGTGCTGCAGATTCCCGACTTTGGCGACCGCTTCTGGATATACGCCCTGTACGACGCCCGTACGGATGAGTTTGGCGCGCTGGGCAAGCCCTACGGCACGAAGCCCGGTTTTTACCTCATTGCGGGGCCCGGCTGGCACGGCGAACCCCCTGCGGGCATCACGGCCGTGCTGCGCTCGCCGACAGAGCAGGGCTTTGTGCTGCCGCGTATTTTTAAAGAAGACTCGGCGGACGACACAAAAGCCGTGCAGCCGCTGCTCAACCAGATCATGATGTACCCCTTGCTGGAGTATACCGGCAAGATGCAGACCACCGACTGGAGCAAAACCCCATCCACGCTGCCGGCCACTGTGCCGGGGCCGGCGGGGGAAGCACCCCACGTTGATCCACTGCATTTTTACGAGCAACTGCCCGCAGCGCTCAGGCTTGTTCCCCCTCTGCCGGGCGAGGAGAGCCTCTACGCGCTCATAGACTCGGTTTTTCAGGCAGCCGCAGAGCAGCCTGATGTCAAGGAAGCCCTGGTGGCCTCGTTTGTCTGCGCAAACAAGGAACTTATAGAGCCTTTGCTGCAGTGGAAGTATAACGGCAGACCGACCGAAAACGGCTGGAATTCGCCTGTCAACGGGGCGGCCTGGGGTACGGATTACCTCATGCGCGCGGCCACGGCCAAATCAAATATCTACGAAAACAGATCAGCCGAGACAAAGTACTTTTTTCGCGATCTGGACAGCAACGGCAAAACGCTGCACGGCGGCAACCAGTACAGCCTCACCTTTGCCAAGGGGCAGCTGCCGCCCACCAGGGGCTTTTGGTCCATAACCCTGTACAACAAGTATCACCTGTTTAACGCCAATGCCCTCAACCGCTTTTCACTGGGCACAAAAAGCCGGGACATGCAGTTTAACGCCGACGGCTCGCTGACAATATACTTCGGCAGCCAGTCGCCCGGCCCGGAGCATGAGAGCAACTGGCTGCCCGCGCCTGCGGGGCCGTTTTCGCTCTACATCCGCACCTACTGGCCGGAGCAGACGATTCTTGACGGCGTCTGGTCGCCCCCGGCGGTGAAAAAACTGTAACGCGCCCTTGTGTGCGCAGATATGGATGCCAAAGGGGGCCGGGGCTGCATGGCTTCGGCCCCCCCCGCGACCGTGCAGCGTGCGCGGCAACAGTGCTGCGGCGAACGTGCGGCGTGCGCGGCGGCAGTGCGGCGGCTGTGCGGGGGGGCGTCAGGGCGGCTTGCCTGCGGCGTAATCCGCAAGGCCGCGCCGGGGTGCGATTGCCGAAAGGCTATAATGTTGATGCGAAACCTGATATAGCCCGTGGATGCTTTTTAGGACGCTCCATCAATTGGGCAAAACTTTTGTTCACGCAAATTTTGCAGAGGCCACATGCGCAAAATATTTTTCCCTCTCTGTCTGTTATTGTTAATGATCATCTGCGGCTGCAACAGCAAGAGCGACTGGCAGGACGCGCCGACACAGATTGAGGTGGTGGCGTCGGGCACCACGGGCACGCTCGTGGTGTATGCCAATGCCAACGGCAAGCGCGAAGAGCTGCTGCGCACAGATGCCTATGTGGGCAAAAACGGCTGCAGTACAGAAAAACGCGAAGGCGACGGCAAAACCCCCGTAGGCGTGTACGAGATACGGCGTGGCTTTGGCCTGGCCATGCCCCCCGCCGTAAACATAGCCTACACCCAGCTGACGGGCGGCGAGCAGTGGGTGGATGACGCAGCCTCTACCCGCTACAACCAGTGGGTAACAAAAGATACCACCCCTGTGGACTGGAACTCAGCCGAGGATCTGCCCAAGGAGACCGTCGCCTACAGGTATGTTGCCGTTGTTGAGTACAATACCGCCAATATCGTCAAGGGCGCGGGCTCGGCAATTTTTCTGCACTGCTCGCTGGGCAGGCCCACCTCTGGCTGCATAAGCGTTTCAGAAGAATCCATGAGCAAAATTCTGGGGCTGATAAAGCCCGGTACGCGCATAGCCATTGCCCGGTCTGACGCCGAGCTGAAAAGCATTGCAAAGTAGCCTGCGGGCGGCCCGCAAGCCCCGCTGACGGGCCTGACAGCTGGCCCAACGCCGGGCATGGTCGCTCGTAAACGGCGCGGCCAGGGCCTTACCTGACGCATCCATGCAATAACAAGGCGGGGTGCTGACGCGGCAAATGCCTTGCGTCAGTACCCCGCCTTATGTTGACCGCAGCCCGCAGGCGCGATCAGGCAAATTTCAGCCCGATGACCCCGGCGATGATCAGCCCGGCGGAGACCATGCGCATGGGCGTAGCCGCATCGCCAAAGGCCGCAATGCCCACCACAAACGTGCCTACCGCGCCTATGCCCGTCCACACCGCATAGGCCGTGCCCATGGGAATTTCGCGTTGCGCCATAAGCAGCAGCAACCCGCTGCACAAGATGCAGGCGATGGCAAAAAAGAGCCACAACGCGCGGATGCCCTCTTCCGTCCAGCCCAGTTTAAGGCCGATGGGCCAGCCAATTTCAAGAAAGCCCGCCAGAACAAGGTACACCCACGCCATAACTTTCAGCCTTTTTACGGGTTAACTGTCACAAGCCGCAACGGGCTGCCGCCGCCAGTTTGCCGCCGCAACTCACACCGCCCAGCCGCATGCGGCGGCATGGCGCAAGGTTAATGCCCTGAGGCGTGGCGCTTGCGGGCGCTACTGCACTTCTTCGTCAGTGGCGGAATCAAGCAGCGTGGCGATATCCCAGTATGCTGTCTCCGATTTGGAAAGCGACCTGTTGACGGTGACGGTTTTTTGCCGCGCCAGATCAAACATGCGCAGAGGCTTGACGCCGTGCTCGCAGTCGCGCACCAGCAACACGCGCGGCAGCGAGGGCGCGAGCGGGTCAGAATGGCACACAATGCCTTTTTGCCCGTTGGAGAGCACCACCGCCGTACCAATGGGAAAAATGCCCACCATCTTGATAAAATGCTCGGCATAGCCTGGGGCCCAGGCGTTTTCGCCCATTTTAAACAGCGTGCCCAGGGCGTGCTTGGGGTGGATGGCGTCTTTGTACACCCGCTTGGAGGCCAGCGCGTCATAAACATCGCAGATGGAAATAATGCGCCCGTGCAGCCCGATCTGGTCGCCGGACAGGCCAAAGGGATACCCTGTGCCGTCGTGCCTTTCGTGGTGCTGCAAAATGGCGGCAAGTACCTCATGCGAAAATTTGCCCGAGCCTTTCAGCTTTTCGTAACCGAGCACCACATGCGTATGCATGATTTCCATTTCGCCCGGGCTGAGCCTGCGCGGCGCATTGAGAATGTTTGTCGGCAACAGCGCCTTGCCGTAGTCGTGAAACAGCGCGGCAAGACCGATCTGCCGCAGTTCATCGCCTTCCATGCCCAGATACTGCGCAAACGCCACAGAAAAAATGGCCACATTTACGCTGTGGCGGTACATGTAGTCGTCCAGACTCTTTAAATTTGCAAGCAAAAGCAACGCGTTGCGGTTACGGGCAACGCTTTTCATGATTGCGTTGAGGCAGGGCTCCACAGCTGTAACCTCAACCTTGCCGCTGGCCGCTCCCTGCATAAACGACTTTACATGCCCGTATGCGGATGAAAAAGCCCCGCGCGCGGCGTAAATTTCGTCCGAAAGCGGCGTCTGGGGAGTGGGCAGTTCCACCGCCTGGCACTGAAACTGCGAGCGAAGGGGATCGTAGTAGGCCTCGGCAAAGCCCTGACGGGCTATATCCCTGATTTCGGCCTGCGAGGTGATCAGGCCTTCCCGCTGGTAGAGGTTGGGTTCTTCAATCCAGGAAATGCCGTAGTTTACTACAAACATTCCGGGCTTGAGGCGGGCTATGGAAATGCGCACTGATGCCATGCCGGTTGTCGCTTCACATATAAGGTTATGGGCAATAAACGCTCATGCAGGGCGCAGCAGCAGTATAAAAACGCACGCGCGCAGCAGCTGTCGGCAAACCAGAGACCATGAGCTAGTAACCAACAAAATCAATTATCACTATTGTTGTCAATACGCTCAAAAATCAATGCATTTTCGCGGGCTGCAGGCCCCCCGGCCGAAAGGGGCCAAAATCTTTTGCTCCAGAGCCAAAATGCCGCCTGCGGTGCGCATGCGCGCGGCGGGCAACAGGGCAAAAATACGGGCGGGGCGCTTCGATCACAATGGATGTCGGCAGCCCCGCGCGCGGGGCCACGGTTTCCTTTTGCCACGCGGCCCGTGATTTGCTGCTTTTCACACCTGGCATCAACAACGGAATCCGCACTGGCGATTTGCGTAAACGCAAAATCTCCCGCGTCAAATATCCAAGCCGGGACAAGCCATCCAAATCAATGAATCCAGGACCGGAAAGACCAACACCCTTTATATAAACAGAGCGGTCTACAAGGCCCCCAGAGAACATCTGTAGGCATCTGGAGGCATCTAACCATTATGAATGAGATTACCTATTCCAATCCCGAAGAGGCCACCAGAAGCCTCTTACGATCATGACCGTAAATCGCATGATTAAGGAGTGGTGCAAAACCATAAACCTTGAAGGCAATTATGGCGCACATTCCCTTAGAAAAACCTTCGGATACATTCAGAGGACAAAATTTGGTGTGGGTTTTGAGCTAATCTGCAAAAGGTTCAACCATTCATCCCCTAGTGTCACCATGCGATACCTGGGCATTGAGGATAAGGAAGTGCTTGAAATCCTTACCCATGAAATCTGATTGGGATATACAAAATGTATCGAAATGTATCAAAATGGACGAAAAATATACATTTAATAGCCTGATTTTGTTGGCTGTGTAAGGTTTGGCGCATGATGCCTTAGTATGGCATTCAAGAGGTCAAGAGTTCAATTCTCTTCAGCTCCACCAGATAGGTAATCAAAACCCCCGATCATTGAAAAATGGTCGGGGGTTTTTTTTGCGTGCTTGTCCGCTGTTTATCTTTTGCGCATCTGTAATTGGGGAAAGTTTTTGTAGCATTTTTATCGCTGACACATTGATCAAAATGAGTTTTAAAATATACATTTGAATACAGGGAAGTTATGGCCCTTCATAATAAGAAATTAGACTTGGCTCATTTTGAGTCCCTGCCATCCTGCGCACCACAAAATCTTCCAAATATTTTTCAGGATTAACCAGATCAGAATCCACAAGGATAAGCTGTAATTTGCCTGCACATTGTTTTGCTATTCTGTAAATTTCTGAATACAATGAAGCAACTAGCTTTGGATCTTCATACTCACTAATATTTTTCGTTGGACCATCAATAATCAAAACATTAGGGACTGGGAGGTTATTTCTAATTGCGATTATATGAAGAGACAACGCATAACAAACATTAAAAAGTGTTTTTTTTCCTAAGCTTCCACATTCCCAAAAGCTCCATTCAATATCGCCATGATATACGTATGGTTTCCATGTTCTTGTATCTATTGAAACTGTATCACCTTCCGAAACTCCAGGAAAATTTACAGCTAACAATATGCGTTTAAATTCATTTGCTATTGCAATTGTGTTCATATCTGCATGATTTAATGCCTCCCTTTCTTTTTTGACTGAAAATTTTAAAGCATCAATATATTTTTCCAGCCTATTTGCCTCTTCTTCGAGACTATTAACATCTGAAGAAAGTTTTAAAAACTTATTTAAATTGTTAATCCGTTCTTTTAATGTCGCAATGTTTCTTTCAGCAATCTTCATCGCCTCAACAAGTGATGTGTCATATTGATCAAGATCATGTTGGAGTTGCGCATCAAGCAAACGCTTTTGCTCAGTTTTAATTTTTAAAGACCTGTGAAGTTTCTTTAAAATTATGTCACGCTCCTTGATTAATTCACCTATTTGATCAATCCTATCATTAAGATCTCGCCGTACGCATTCAATCTCTTGAGATTCCATTTCATTGTACTGCGCGGTTGAGATCTGCCCACAAAGCACGCACTGGTCAGTACTTTCTCGGGCAGGCAAAGCCTCTCCACATTTTGGACAGCGCATGAAATCTACATCATTGAGGACAGCACTCGCTATCTCAAGTCGATGCGCTTTGGTTTTTGTCATAATTAATTCAGCCCGAAGAGCTTTCTGTTCTTCGATTGCTCTCCCGAGGTCAAGAATCGCAGTTCGAGTTGATTCAACCTCATCTCCGAGACGTCTTAGTTTTACGCGTAAGGAGTCTGTTGGATGTTTTTGGACAGTTCTATTTATTTCAAGATTTTTAAGGGTATTACCTTCAAGCAATAGTGCTTTCTTTGACTTATCAATTTCATTTAACAGGTCATCCGAGGAGCCAAACTCAAATCCCTGCATGAAATTTCGAATTTCATTTGCAGTATTTCTTTTTGTTCGCTGCTCATCAACAGCAGAAAAAAGTTCGTTCTCAGCTTTAGTAAGCCGTTCTGAATATAAACCAGTAAAAAATTTTAACGCATCCTTACTTTTCCTTTCTTTAAATGGGTGCCCAAATCTAAAAAATGAGGAATCTAAATCTGACTGATTTAAATAACAATACCACCATATATCTCTAAAGCTCAATCTAATTAACGGAGAGTCAGGATCACGACTTCTTTTTTTTACCTTTATTGGTGTAATGTCACACAAGTAAAAAAGTAAATCACTAAGATTATAAACATCAGCATCAATTATTTTTATCTCAGAAGGACTTATTGGGGCCAATACGGATTCGCGTGTCTCATTAGATCTGTTCCAAGTAATTCTTACATACTCCTTATCAAAAGCAGATCTTTCAATAACACAATTATAACTGCCGATATCAACAAAGAGTTCTGTAGAAATAAATTCCTGTTGAATTGCAGGTGTTCTCTCTAAATCTCCCCCGAAACAATAGTCTATAAGTCGTAAAACAGTAGATTTTCCCTTTGATATTGGGCCATATATAAACGTCAATGTTTTTCCAAAGATCACACTTTCGGTTGTTTTCTTGGTTCTAATAAGTAGCTGTTTAATCTTAATATTCATATTGTGATCTCTGCGTTGTGCTTAAACGATAAAATTTCTGGAAAAATTTCAAATAAAAATTTAGTCAGATTGGCGCTAGTATAGTTAAAATTTTTGCAGACCAACTCTGATCTAATTTTATAGGGTAAAAACTCTTCATACCGTGAAAAACTTGCTGCCGTCTCCATACCCAAGGGAGTGCACATAATAACAACTTTTTTCTCGTTAGTTAAAACTGATACTAACCCTTTGGCGATCAGTACATTGAGAAAATTTCTATACCTATGATCCCAAGGGCCGAATCGATATCGAACCATAGCTGATTCGACACATTGCTTCTCATAATCTTCAATGTGTAAGTGCTTTGAAGATTTGCCTCTGACGAGCAACGCTTTCGCCAATAATGTTGGATAGCGCACAAAAAAATCTAATTTTGCAAGCTTAGATAGCCCGTCAATTCTCTCAGATTGCTTTTCAAACTCTGCTATAAGAATTATCAATCTAGCCAAATGAAGGCTATATGCTGACTCTATATCTACAACTTTCTTTACGATATCTATCATTCGTCTTTCCAGGGTGTTTCATTGCTCCATTGGACTTTGCATCTTGCAGTTAATGAATAGGCAAAACCTTCCAAATGTTCTTGCGAGCACTCACACAACGTAGAATGATCCTCACGCCGTTTTCGAAAATTTTTTCGCAACGAATCAAGCATTTCTTTGCCAAATTTTTTGTCGCTATTTTTTGTTTCTTCAAAAGCGGAAGCGGCATCTGACAGTACTAAAGTTTGAATATGGTCATATTTATCAATCCCCTTCTCATCTCCGTACTTTTTCGACCAAACAATCCCTAGATACTCGGCCTTATCCCTTAGGTTTAAAGCTGAATTTCTAGACACTGCCGAGAAGCCGCCTGCATCAAGTTTTTTACACAATAAATCATCGTTTCCTGCGTAAAAGCCCTCAAAACAATTTTTGTCACCAGCAAGCAAAAGAGGTGCATTCATAGAACTGTTGAGAAGATCGAGTAATTTTTCTTTTGTGATCCTCTTGCCTTCAATTCTTCGTTTGGCCATCTCTTCTTTCGCTTCAATTCCAGATAGATATGAAAATGAATCGCTTTCACTGACTAGAGTTGATGCTTCCATACAGTAATTAATTAAGCACTTTGCAGCAGTTTGAACCACAGCGTATGAACACTCATTTGCTTCTGCCCACGTATGAGTCAAACTTGCAACTAATTTAAGATCTATGTCATTTAATTTAGGAAGGGAATCTTCAGCTTTTGTTTTTTGTAAGGTTATAAATGCGGATTCAGAAGGTACATTTGCAATTCCAGCAATTTTATCGACAAAAGTTTTCGAAGTCTTTTTTAATTCATAATACGTTCTACTATGCGAAATATCGTCTAGAACATATACAATATTTTTACCGTTCTTATTATTTTGCTGAAATATATGATTAGTTAAAAATAGAAATTGAATAAAGAAATCTTGAAATTTAATATCCAGTTGAACAAATCGCACACATGACTTTATGAATTGTTCGTCCTGAGTAGTCCAAGCAGGCTGAGTTGAAGCCCTCGTCTTGACTTGAACTCCAGTAAACAACCCACTTACATGCTTTATGAGCGTATCTTCATGCTGTTCACAAAATACTTCCAAAAAATCGCGCGTGTCATCTAACAGAGAGCATGCTAAAATTGCTGAGTAGGTCCACTGATACCGGTAGCGATGCCCTGTTTCATCCCCGGGGTCATTGCTTGATACGACTTGGTCTGGGGGAAGCGCCTTGGATTTCGGCATATTCGTCACTTAGGGTTTGTTTTATGGAAATGACAAAACTCAATTTTTTTATATATGGCGATAAATATTTATCATTCCGCAAATAACAATTCAAGTAATTGTCAATCTGATTGGCCTCATAAGATTTGTCCTAATTTCCTCCTAACCCTCGACTCATTTTGATCAATGTGTCAGCGATAAAAATGCTACAAAAACTTTCCCCAATTACAGATGCGCAAAAGATAAACAGCGGACAAGCACGCAAAAAAAACCCCCGACCATTTTTCAATGATCGGGGGTTTTGATTACCTATCTGGTGGAGCTGAAGAGAATTGAACTCTTGACCTCTTGAATGCCATTCAAGCGCTCTCCCAACTGAGCTACAGCCCCACGGCGAAAAGCAGAATGACCAAAAAGGGCCTAACTGTCAATACAATTTTGCAATTTTTTTTTCAGCGGCCATTTTTTGCGGCATTTGCGCCGCTGTTTTTGCTATTTCGGCTCCGCAGCCAGTTTGGCCAGTTCCGCGCCAATGTTCTGCAGCGCGCCCTTGAGCACCTCGTCGCCCACGGCGTACGAAAAGCGGATACACTTGTCGTCGCCAAAGGCCGCGCCCGGCACAACGGCCACATGGGCCTTGTCGAGCAGCAGGGTGCACAGCTCGGTCGAGTTTTTCACGCTGCCGCCGTAGCATCTGGACACGTCCAAAAAGAGATAGAACGCGCCGTCGGGCTTGGGGCAGATGGCAAAGGGCCAGCCCTCAATGATCTTCATGGCCAGGTCGCGCCGCCGCACAAAGGCCTCGCGCATTTTGTCCACGCACTCCATGGAGCCGGTCAGGGCGGCAAGGCCCGCCTTTTGCGCGATGGAGCAGATGTTTGACGTGCTGTGCCCCTGCATGGCCGAGATCTTTTTGATCAGGGTGGGGTGCGCGGCCAAAAAGCCCACGCGCCAGCCCGTCATGGCGTAGCTTTTGGACAGTCCGTTGAGCACGGCCACCTGCTCGGGATACCTGGCAAACCAGCTGATGGCGCTGGTCATCTTGGCCGGGGCGAAAACAAGCTGGTCGTAAATTTCGTCAGAGAGCACAAACAGCCCGCGCGCGATGGCCCAATCCATAATGGCCGTAAACTCGGCCTCGGTGTAGACCGCGCCGGTGGGGTTGCTGGGCGAGTTAAGGATAAGCAGTTTGGTCTTGTCGGTGGTGTGCGCCTCAAGCATGGCGGGCGTCACTTTAAAGCCCTGCTCCGGCCCGGCCAGCACCGGCACGGGGGTTGCGCCGGTCAGCATGACCATGTCGGGGTAGCTGAGCCAGTATGGGGCAGGCACAAGAACCTCGTCGCCGGGGTTGAGCGTGGCCTGCATGAAATTATAGAGGCAGTGCTTGCCGCCCGCGCCGATGACAATGGATTCCATGGCGACCGGCACGCCGTAAGTTTTTTCAAAATACGCGCCCGCAGCCTTGCGTAGTTCGGGAATGCCCGGCACGGCGGTATAACGGCAAAAATTGTCGTCAATGGCCGCTTTGGCCGCATCGCAAACATGTTTGGGCGTCGGAAAGTCCGGTTCGCCCACGGCAAGACTGGTTACGGCAATGCCCTGGGCCTTGAGCTCAAGGGCGCGACTGTTGACACTGAGTGTCAGAGAAGGTTTGATGCTGCTCAGACGGTCTGAAATCTGCATGAGGGGGCTCCTTGGCGTATGCAACGCACCCGTAAACGGCAGGTGGACTCACAAACTGGCTGTTTTTAGCAGCTTCATACCGGGGTGTAAATGCGCTCTGACAGCAAACATGCGGGTTTTACCCCGCCCGCCGCAACCACGCCAGCCCCGCTGCTGCCCTTGCCGCCCTGCTGCATTACGGCGGCCTTTGTGCAGCGCCGCAAACGCTTCAGCGTGCTTTTGCAGCACGAGAGCGCAGACCTGTGGGTGCACAGCAACAATTCGGGCAGCATGCTTGGGCTGTGCCTGCCGGGCGCGCCTGTGCTCGCATCCCCGGCCAGCAACCCCGCCCGCAAGCTCAAATATACGCAGGAATGCGTGTGGCTGGCCCACCGGGCCGTGCCGCAATCCTCGCCTGCGGCCCGCGCTGGCGGCTTTTGGGTGGGGGTAAACACCAGCACGCCCAACCGCATGCTTGAGGCGGCCTTTCACGCTGGCCGTCTGCCCTTTGCGCAGGGCTACACCACACTTGCGCGCGAGGCCAAACGCGGCCAAAGCCGTCTGGACGGCCTGCTCACCGGCCCCGGCCTGCCGCCCCTGTGGGTCGAGTGCAAAAACGTCACCATGGTCGAGGACGATGCCGCGTGCTTTCCTGATGCGGCCAGCGAGCGCGGGCAAAAACACCTGCGCGAGCTTATGGATGTTGTGGCCTGCGGCGAGCGGGCAGCCATGTTCTATCTGGTGCAGCGGCCCGACGGCGCGTGCTTTGCCCCGGCGGATTTTATCGACCCCGCATACGCCGGTCTGTTTTATCAGGCACTGCACGCCGGGGTGGAGATGTACCCCTTCCGCGCCCTGGTCAGCCCGGCGGGCATTGATCTGGGGGCGCTGCTGCCCGTGCGGCCCCAGCCGCCAGCGTTGCCCTGAGCGCAACAACGCCCATGTGCGTTACGCACACTTCGCTCAATAATTTTATACTATAATTACAGCATTATATATTAATTACGCACATTTTCGCACCCGCATGCGGGCGTGACTTTGCGGCAGCGGCAGGATGGCACAGCTCCACCCTGCCGCTGCCGTTTTTTGCCTGCTGCAACCAGACTTTCCCCATAACCATAAGCTGGCCCAAAGCTGGCCAACATCAGGCCCGGGCCAAACCAAGTACAGGCCCAGTGCAGACCCAGTACCGGCCAGTGCAGAGCCAGTGCAAACTGGCCGAACGCTGGCGCTGGCACAGCAAAAAACCTGCGCACGGACAAGGCCAGCCGCCGCACCGTAACTTGTTCAAAACAAATTCAAAAACAACAGCTAGTTATTCAAGTTGCGCACAATAGCAACGTGCCCATTTTTTGTTTGCGCACAGTGGCGACAGTGCGCAGGCATCCCCGCCCTGACGGACGCAAGCATTGGCAAACCTCAACATACGCACACGCAGCATCAATGATTATTTTTTATTTTAAGCATGTTATCTTATTTATGCACATTGCGCCCAAGGCTTAGCGCACACGCACGCACACAAGTGACGCGGACGCAAAAAAAGGCCGCCCAGTGGACGGCCTCAAATGACGACAGTCAGATATTTCAGGCGGCTACAGGCAGCCCTCCAGCTTCAACAGGGCTTCCTTTATGGGCAGCCCGCCGCCGTAGCCCACCATACTGCCGTCCGCGCCGACAACACGGTGACAGGGAATAAACACGGCAATAGGGTTGCGGTTGTTGGCCATGCCCACAGCGCGAAACCCCCTGGGGCTGTCGACGGCCTCGGCAATCTGCCGGTAGCTGCGGGTCTGACCGTAAGGGATCTGCAACAGGGCATCCCACACCTTGCGCTGAAAGGGCGTGCCCTCCGGAGCAAGGGGCAGGTCAAAACTTTCGCGCGTTCCTGCCAGATATTCTTCCAGTTGCTTGAAGGCCCGCTGCAAAAGTGGGGTCTGCTGCTCTACGGCCCCCCCCAGCGGTTCAAGGGGGGCCTTTGGCCCCAGATCAAGCCGCACGAGGCTCTGCCCGCGCTCCACAATGCGCACCGTGCCTATCAGCGAAACCTCGCACGTCAGCGCATACGCGGGCGGGTCCACATGCGGAGGTTCGGCCTTTTGTCTGCTGCTCATGCTTTCCCTTCCTTCTTAACGGTCACGGGCTTCAACGCGTAGGCAAAAATCGCACCCACTACGGAAAGCGCCGCCAGCGACTGAAAGGTGGCGGCCATGCCGTAGTTGTCGGCGATCCAGCCGAGCAGGGGCGCCACCACACCGCCAAGGCTTGTGGCCAGCCCAAGGGTAATGCCCGAGGCAAAGCCGATGTTTTTGGCCAGATACTGCTGGCCCAGCACCACCTGCGCGCTGAAGGGCGCGTACAGCACAAAGCCCAGCAGGGGCAGCAAGGCCCAGGCCGCGTACAGATTCTGGCTCAGGCTAAAGCCCGCCACCACCGGCGGCATGAGGGCAAACACCACGCGGATGACGGTGCGGTAGCCAAATTTGTCAGAAAGCATGCCGCCAAAAACGTTGCTGACAACCCCGCACACGCTAAAAAATGTCAGCGCAATCGCCCCCGTAGCCGTGGACTGCCCAAAGGCGCTCACCCAGTAGAGCGGAATAAACGTGTTAAAGCCCACAAAGGTGATGGAACGGGTCACTATGGAAACCGTCAGCTTTAAAAATTCGCGCCAGTTGTTTTCAGCGGGGGTTTCGCCCTCCGCTCCCAGGGCAAGCCCGGCCTTGCCTGCGGCAGCGGTCTTTTTGGTCGCCCCCATGCGGGCGATGGACCACACGAGCGTACCCGCCGTCATGACGGCCAGCACGGCAAAAATGGTTGTTCCCGGCAGGCCGAAGGCCCCAAGGCAGGCGGTAGCCAGCAGCGGCCCCAGCACAAAGCCCCCGTTGCCGCCAATGGAAAACAGGCTCATGCCCGTGCCCTTGTTCTGCCCCGAAACCGCGTTGGCAAAGCGCGCGCCTTCAGGGTGAAACAGCGCCGCGCCCACGCCGCTGAGACCGATGGCCGCAAAAATGCCCCAGTAGCCGGGCATCCAGCCAATGGCGGCGAGGCCGCAGCCAGCCAGCAGCACGCCCACGGGGATAAACCAGGGTTTGGAAAGCCGGTCTGAAAGCAGGCCGAACAGCGGCTGAATCATGGAAGACAGGCAGGCATAGGCAAACATGAGCCCGCCTGTGGCCTGATAACTCAGGTCGTATGCCGCCCGCAAAAACGGCAGTATGGCGGGCAGCGCCCCGCCGTTGATGTCGCACGACAAATGCCCCAACGACACGAGGAGTATTTTCTTTTTGTCCATTGCGGCACGCTACACCAATGTTTTGCCAAATCCAAGCCGCGCGCGGGGGTGCGCAACTGCGACTCTTCATTTTTTTGCCGCCTTGCGCTACGTTGCGCACATCGCAGCCTGCTGCGCACTTTTTTCAGGAACAGCCATGACGACATCCCCTTCCCATACGTTGCCCAAGGTGGCGCTTATCGCCACTGGCGGCACTATTGCGGGCGTGGCCCCCACGCCGCTCGAACAGATCAGCTATCAGGCTGGCGTACTCACCGTCGACCGCATGCTTGAGACCCTGCCCGGCATCGAGGGCGTGGCCCGCATCGCCAGCGTGCAGTGCGGCAACCTGCCCAGTGAAAACATCACCCCCGAGCATTGGGCCCTGCTGGGCAGGCAGTGCGCGCAGGTGCTGCAAGACCCCGAAATCTGCGGCGTAGTGCTGACCCACGGCACAGATACGCTTGAAGAATCAGCCTTCTACCTGCACCTTACCCTTGCCAGCCAAAAGCCCGTTGTGCTCACCGGCTCCATGCGCCCGTCCACCTCGCTGAGCGCCGACGGCCCCATCAATATCCGCGATGCCGTGGCCGTGGCGGCCTGCCCCCAGGCGCAGGGACGCGGCGCGCTGCTGGTCATGAACAGCCGCGTGCTGTCGGCCCGCACGGCGGTTAAGGTTGCCACCCTTGATGTGGAGGCCTTTCGCGCGCTGGAATCGGGCTGCCTTGGCCGCGTTATCAACGGCGAGCCGCAGTTCTATTACGGCGGGGAGGAAACCCCCGCCCTCGCCGGTACGTTTGCCGGGCTGGCGGGCGTCAGCGATCTGCCGCGCGTGGATGTTGTTTACGGTTGCGCGGGCATGCCCGTTGATCTTGTGTGCTACTCCATGCAGCGCAGCGCGGGCATTGTGCTGGCAGGCATGGGCAACGGCTCCATGCCCGATGCCGTGCGTCACGAGCTGCGGCAGGCCATTGCCGGGGGCATACCCGTCATACGCTGCAGCCGCACCGGCTCCGGCCCGGTGACGCCCCTTGACGAATATGAGGGCTTTGTGCCCGGCGGCATGCTTTCGCCCGCCAAGGCCCGCGTGCTGCTCATGCTGGCCCTGGAGCAGCAAAAAGACTCCGAGTCCGCGCAGCGCATGCTTGCGGTGCGCGAAGTTTTTGCCCTTGGGGGCAAGCTGTAGGCTGGCCGCCCTTTGGGCTTGCCTGCGGCGCAAAAAAACCGCAGTGTGGTTTTTATTTTTCTTTTTCACGTCCATGATCGCCATGGAATCAGGAGAGCTTCATGTCGTACCGCTTTATTCCCCAGCTCACCGATGAGGAAATCCACCGCAAGCAGCTTGAAGGCCTGCGCTACACCGTGCGCCAGGCCTGGAATTCGCCCCAGTACCGGGCAAAGCTGGAGGCCTGCGGCGTAAAGCCCGACGACATCACAAGCCTGGACGACCTGCGCCGCCTGCCCACCTGCGATGTGGAAGACCTGCGCGAAGGGTATCCCCTGCCCCTTTTGTGCGTGCCCCCGCGTGACGTGGCGCGCATCCACGCCTCCAGCGGCACCACCGGCAAGCGCAAAATTCTTGCCTACACCCAGCGCGACATTGATACGTTCAGCCTGCAGATTGCCCGCTGCTTCGAGCTGGCGGGTTTTACCCCCGAAGACCGCATGCAGCTGGCCGTGGGTTACGGTCTGTGGACCGCCGGTGCGGGGTTTCAGGCTGGCAGCGAAAGGCTCGGCATGCTGACCGTGCCAGTGGGCCCCGGCAACCTTGAGATGCACCTGCAGCTTTTGGAAGATCTGGGTTCCACCGGCTTTACGGCCACGGCCTCCATGGCCCTGCTGCTGGCCGAAGAAGTGGAACGCGCGGGCCTGCGCAACAAGATCAAGCTCAGGCGCATGGTCTGCGGTTCTGAAACCCGCAGCGAAAAAATGCGTCTGGCCATCGAGAGCAAACTGGGGCTTGAAGGCTGTTACGACATCGGCGGCATGACCGAAATGTACGGCCCCGGCACAGCCATAGACTGCGACGCCCACGAGGGCCTGCACTACTGGGCCGACCTCTTCATCATCGAAGTGCTCGACCCGGCCACCATGCAGCCCGTTGCCGAGGGCGAAGTGGGCGAAATGGTGGTCACCAGCCTGTGCAAGGAGGCTGTGCCCCTGCTGCGCTACCGCACCCACGACCTTTCGCGTCTGCTGCCGGGCAAGTGCTCGTGCGGGCTCGACATGCCCCGGCATGACCGCATCCTTGGCCGCTCGGACGACATGATCATTTACCGCGGCGTCAACATTTACCCCGGCCAGATCATGGAAGTCATCGGCCAGTTTGCGGAGCTTGGCGGCGAATATCAGGTGGAGCTGACCCGCGACGAGCGCGCCCTCGACCATCTGACCCTCACCGTAGAACGCGGTCAGAACCACGCCGCAGGCAACGACGAAGCCCTGGCCCGCGAGCTGGAACACCGGCTGCACAAGGCCATCATGGCCCGGGTTTCTGTCAGCGTGGCCGAGTACGCCAGCCTGCCGCGCACATTCAGCAAGTCCAAACGCGTCGTCGACAAGCGCTGACCATGAAACGCCATGCCAACCGCACCGGCAAGGGCCTGAGGGCCCACGTCAGCAGGCTGCGAGTCGCCGCAGCCCGCCTTGCCGGCATTGTTGCCCTTTGCCTTGCTGCGGCATGCCTGACGCCTGCCCTGGCGCAGGCCAACGAGCTGGCCAAGGTGGACAGCGCCGCATGGTGCGTCATCCACGCTCCGGGCCAGAAGCAGGCGTGCCTCAGGGCCGAGAGCGAATGCCGGGCCGCGCTGCCGGACATGCCCTCTGCGGGCGGCTGCCCTGACCGGCAGCTTGAGGCCTGCGTGGTCAGTCAGGGAGCCAACGGCTCGTTGTGCGCCATACTGTGCTGCTTTGACCCGGACAATCCGGCCTGCAGGTCTGCCATGGCCAGCATGCCCAACGTCATTGTCCTGCCCGACCCTTAGGGAAGGTCTGCCCCCCAGCGGCCCCTCTCCCCAAAACCGCACGTCATAAAAACCTGTCCGCCCTGTCCGCTGGCGGATCCTCCGGTCGCGCACGTCCAGCCACTGACAATCGGCCCTTTCGGGTATAGGACGCTCGCGATCCTCCTGAGCGCATAGACCTTTGTCTTCTTTTGGCATATCCTCAAACGCAGGCGTTCTTCCGTTGTGCACGCCTGATAAACGCCGACACAGGAGCCTGCATGCCCCTTGCCGTCACACCTGCATCTCTTTTCTTTCTGGTCGGCTACGTAATGCTGGCCGGGGGATCGTTTGCGCTTGTGAAACCGGGCCTGGGGCTGCTGATCGTACCCGTGCCGCTTCTGGCTATCCCCCTGCATCTCTTTGCACGCCGCATTGGCGACTTTGCGGGCGTGGCGCATTCCCGCTGGCTAATGCGTACATTTGGGCTTTTTTTGCTGCTTTTTCTCGCCCTTGTGGCAATCTTTTTTGCGCTCGGCGCAAGCTGCACCGACGGCCCGGCCCTGGACCGGCTGGAAACCATCGGCAACGCCTACAATGCGGGCACGGTGAACCTGTACGCCTCGCTGGCCGGGCTGTGGGACATTGAAAAGTTGCGTCCCTTCACCCTGGGGGCTTCGGTATGGGCTGGTCTGGCGCTGTTGTGGCCCCTCAAACGGGCCATACAGGGCATGCTGGCTCTGGCCGGAGGCATCGCGCCCAAGGCCCTGACGCTCTCATGGCGCTGCTGCGCGCTGCTGGGGGCGCTTGCGGCACAGGGGGGCATGCTGGCGTGGCTGCTGGTGCGCCAGGGCTGACGCAGCCCCGGTAATTCCCCTCCCCGCAACAAAACCGGGGCCGCAAAAAAGGCCGCGCAAGCCGGACGCGCTGTCCCGGCTCATGCGGCCCGTTTACAAAAAACGTGCAGCTGGCGGTTGCCGCTACTGCTTTTTGGGTTCCTTTGTCAGGTCGTCGGCGCTTTCACTCGCGTGGCGCACCAGAATGGCGCGGGCTCCCGCGATCTGGCCCAGGCCCTTGAGGTTGGTCTCAACCTTGTACCCTGCAGCCTTGAGTCTGGAGACCCACGAGTCGTCTTCGGATCCGGCCATGTCGTTGTGGGCGTGGTCGCCCGCCACCAGCATAAGCGGTTCAATCACGACCTTTTTGACCTTGGCGTTTTTAAGCTCGGCCAGCAGGTCGTCCACGCTGCGCGCGCCCTCGACCGTAGCCATAAACACGCGCTTGTCCGCATCGTGAAACACGGCGCGCGTGCCTTCAAAGGTCAGATCGGCCCGGCCATGGCTCTGTCCGTGACCCATGAGCACCAGGGCCGCATCCTTGCCGCGCAGGGGCTTTACGTCGTCAGTGATGGCCCGGATAAGTTCCTGCGCGTCTTTTTGGGATTCCAGCATGGGTCTGCCGAGAAACACCGCGTCAAAACGTCCGGGGTTTTTCTGCAGGTCGATGAGCACGGCCCGCTCAAGCTCGCTGAACTCTTCGCCCGCCATGACATGCAGCGACTGCACGCGCACGACCTTTACGCCGTCGCTGGCAAGCTGCGCCAGGCCGTCGCTGATGCCGCCCACAGGATGCCCCTGCGCGGCGATCTTTTTGCGGATGATCTGCGAGGTATAGGCCCACACCACCGGCTGGCCGGGAAAAGCCGCCTTAAATTCTTCGTCCACGGCCTTCATGGAAACGAGGGCTTCGGGCACGCTGGTGCCAAAGGCTACCAGCAGCACGCCAGCCTTGCCCTGAGGCACGGCGGCGGGGGCTTTGGCCGCAGGCTCGCCGGCGACGACGGCAACAGGCGCGCCCATTACGGCGCACAACAGCAACAGGGGCAACAGGGTGCGGGTGAAAAAATGCAAAATGGAATGCGGCGCGTTACGCAGCATGGCAACCTCCTCAATGGCGCGTTGGCAGGTTGAAGTGTATGAAATGCCGGTGGATATTCGGACTCGAGGGCCATGGGGGCCTGCGCCCCGCGCCTAGACTTCGCCTTCGCCGCTTGCGCGACTGGCCTGTACGCTCCGCCCGTGGCGGAACAGTGAAGCTTCGTTCCCTCTTACCGCAGCGCGACTGTTTCCGATTTGCACGGAATTCCCCGCCGACTTTTTAAAAACACTGCATGCGCCCGCAAAAGTCAAGCGCTCCAAACCCTGCGGCCCCCGTCTGGCAGGGGCTGGCAGCCGACCCCTTCGGCGGCCCCCGCCCAGTGCCGCTTCGGGGACCTGTCCAAATTCCGTTTTTTCGGCGACAATCGCCGATTTGGCGCTTCTTTTTTCTTGTTCTTTTGCTTAAATCCTGATAATAAGTCACCTCCCTGTTATGGGGAAATTATGTTTGGAGGCTGGACATATGGCAGGTTTTGAAACCGGGCACGACACCGAAATTAATTTCGAAAGCGCCCTTGAAAACTACCTCAATCCCGATTTCGGCGATCTTGAGGAAGGCTCTATCACGAAGGGCGAAATCGTCCGCGTGGATGACGACAATGTGCTTGTAGACGTGAATTTCAAGTCCGAAGGGCAGATTCCCGCGGCCGAATTCCGCGACCCCGCCGGCAACATTTGCGTCAAAGTTGGCGATCGTGTTGACGTTTACGTCGTTCGCAAGAACGAAAACGACGGCACCATCACCCTTTCTTTCGAGAAAGCCAAGCGCATGCAGGTGTTCGACCAGCTCGAAGACGTGCAGGAAAACAACCGGGTCATCAAGGGCCACATTGTCCGCCGCATCAAGGGTGGCTACACCGTGGACATCGGCGGTGTGGAAGCATTTTTGCCCGGTTCGCATGTGGATTTGCGCCCCGTGCCGGATATGGATGCCCTGGTCAACCAGGAATTCGAATTCCGCGTGCTCAAGATCAACCGCCGCCGCAGCAACGTCATCGTTTCTCGCCGCGTGCTGCTTGAAGAGGAGCGCGATTCCAAGCGTCAGGATCTGCTGCGCACCCTTGAAGAAAACCAGATTGTTACCGGTAAGGCCAAAAACATCACCGAGTACGGCGTGTTTGTTGACCTTGGCGGCCTCGACGGCCTGCTGCACATCACCGACATGAGCTGGAAGCGCATTCGCCACCCCAAGGAAATGATCACCATCGGTCAGGAACTGACCCTGAAGGTGCTCTCCTTCGACCGCGACAACAACAAGGTCTCCCTGGGCCTCAAGCAGCTTGTGCCTGATCCGTGGCAGGATATTTCCGCCCGCTTCCCCGAGGGCGCCAAGTGCAGCGGCAAGGTCACCAACCTTGTCGACTACGGCGCGTTTGTGGAACTGGAACCCGGCGTTGAAGGTCTGGTGCACATTTCTGAAATGTCCTGGACCCGCAAGCTGCGTCATCCTTCCCAGATGGTTCACACCGGCGACGAAGTCGACGTGGTCATCCTGGGCGTGGACGGCGACAAAAAGCGCATCAGCCTCGGCATGAAGCAGGTTCGTCCCAACCCCTGGGAACTGGTTGCTGAAAAGTACCCCGAAGGCACCATCCTTGAAGGCGTCATCAAGAACATCACCGAATTCGGCATGTTCATCGGCATCGAGGACGGCATCGACGGTCTTATCCATGTTTCCGACATTTCCTGGACCAAGAAGGTGCGTCACCCCAACGAACTGTACAAGGTGGGCGACACCGTGCAGGCCAAGGTGCTGACCGTGGATCAGGAAAACGAAAAGTTCACCCTCGGCGTCAAGCAGCTGGTGGACGATCCGTGGGGCCACGTGCCCAACACCTACCCCGTGGGTTGCACCATCAAGGGCACCGTGACCAACATCACCGACTTCGGCCTCTTTGTTGAAGTGGAAGAAGGCATTGAAGGCCTGGTGCACGTGTCCGAACTTTCCAGCAAGAAAGTGAAGACCCCCGCCGAGATCTACAAGGAAGGCCAGGAAATCCAGGCCAAGGTCATCCACGTCAGCGCTGAAGAGCGCCGTCTGGGCCTGTCCATCAAGCAGATCAAGGACGAGGAAGAACGCCGCAAGCCCAAGGAATTCCATTCCGGCCCGCAAGAAGCCGGTCAGAGCCTGGGCGATCTGCTCAAGCAGAAGTTTGAAGAAAGCGAAAACAACTAGTCTGTTTTTGCTTCAGGATACAAAAGGGCGCTCCCGCAAGGGAGCGCCCTTTTTCGTTGCCGGATCGACAGACGCCGCCGCGTTCGCCTGCGCCGACGGCGAGACGCGCAGCCTGCAAACGGCGGGCGCGGACAGACCGCGCTGGCTGCAGCCAGGACGCGGCAATACGGATATACGAAAAAAGCGACGCCAGGCCATGCGGCGGCAGGGGCAGCGTGCAGCGGCGTGCGGCGTGCTCTCAGGCCAGTTTGAGCAGCACGGCCCCTGCCACGACCATAAGCACGGAAAACCCGCGCTGCAGGGTAAAGCGCTCGCGCAGCAGCCAAACGGCCAGCAGCATGCCAAAAATTACCGAAGTTTCGCGCAGGGCCGCCACCACGGCAATGGGGGCAAGCGTCATGGCCCACAGGGCAATGCCGTACGATCCCATGCTGGCAAATCCGCCCAGCGTGCCAACGACCAGCCGCTTGCGGGCATACTTTACATAGCTCAGGCCGTACCGCCACAAAATGTAGACATGCACTGGCAGCGCATTAATCAAAAAAATCCAGGTGGTGTAGGTAGCGGCGTTGCCGCTTTCACGGGCGCCCAGACCGTCTGCCAGCGTATAGCCCATGATGACGCACGAGGTGCGCAGGGAGATAAAAACTTCGCTCCAGCCGTAGCCTCGGCGCATATTGTCGGAGGCGAGGAACAGAATGCCCGCGCAGAGGGTCAACACGCCGCACCACGCGCCAAGGCTCATGCCCACGCCTGCGGCCAGCAGGGCCAGCGACGTCAGCAAGGGCGCGCTGCCGCGCATGACCGTGTAGGCAAAGGACATGTCCACCCGCTCGTATGCGGCGGAGATGCAGAGGTAATAGCCCAGATGGCAGGTGCACGATATTACCAGGTAGGGCCAGGCGGCCTGCGGCAGAGGCGGCAAAAAAGGCAAAAAGCACAGCGCGCCACAAAAGCCGCCAAAAGCGTTCAAACCTGTTTCAAAAAGCTTGTTGCCGCCGCTTTTGACAATGATGTTCCAAAGCGCGTGCAAAAAAGCGGCAAACAGTATTGCCAGCAATACAAATGGTGACATGCTTTTTGCTACGCCTATTTACGCTCATTGCCAAGTTTTACCACAGGTTGTCCCGCTTACGCCAAGCCAGAAAAAACCATCAGAATAACTATATTGATTACATGCACTGCATAAGAGTCAAAACACAATGTTCAACGATGCCCATTTACTGCACTGCGCTGCAAAACATATGTGTCGAAAGTCATCCTGGCCTTGCATTGCGATAGTCATTGCCGTATTTTTTTAGCAACCACATATATAGACTTGCATGATTCCACAACGGTTCACTGAACCGTCGACGCAAGCCACGCCGCAGCTCCTGCAACAGGGCTGCGCAAAAAGCAGGGAGACAGAAAGTTATCAATGACGTGCTAAACCCGTAACAAAGGCTGGTTGCCATGCTGCCAAGAGTCGTTTTTTCGCTGCTTCTTTTCATCGCGCTGGTGTCAAACGGAGCTTCACTATCGCAGGCCTGCACAAGTCTGCGCGTAAAAACAACAGACGGCGGCATTTTTTACGCCCGCACCATGGAATTTCCCACTTCTCCACAGGCAGTAGTGGCTGTTTTTCCCAGAGGCACAGCCATGCGCGGAACCCTGCCGGACGGCAAGGACGGCGGTCTGGCCTGGACGGTAAAGTACGGCTTTGTAGGCATGCGCGACTACGCGCCGCCCATCGTCAGCGACGGCATGAACGAAAAAGGCCTTGTGGTCGGCATGCTGCTGTTTCCCGGTTTTGCGGGCTACCAGCCTTTTGAGCAGACGCTTGCGGCAAAAACCATCGCCAACTTTGACGTGGCCAACTGGATGCTGGCCAGCTTTGCCAGCGTGGACGAAGTGCGCGAGGGCCTCAAGGGGGTTCGCGTGTGCGATGCGCCGCTGCCCCTGCCCGGCGCAGGATCGCTGCCCCTGCATTATGTCGTGCACGACGCCAAAGGCGGCTGCCTTGTGGTTGAATATACCGATGGTCAGCTCAAGGTGTATGACAACCCTCTGGGCGTCATGACCAATTCTCCGCCTTTCGACTGGATGCTTATCAACCTCGCCAATTATGTGAACCTCTCCGCCACGGGCGTTCCCAAGCTCGATCTTGCGGGCTTTTCCATCCACCAGACAGGCCAGGGTTCAGGCATGCTGGGCCTGCCGGGGGACTTTAGCCCGCCCCACAGATTTGTGCGCATGGTGGCGCTTACGCAGGCATCGCTGCCGGTAACCGGGCCGGATGCGGGCACAGCCCTTGCCATGACCCTGATCGACAGCGTCGACATCCCCAAGGGCGCTGTGCGCGAAGCCACACCCCACGGCGACAATTATGATGTGACCATATGGTCTGTGGTGGGCGATACCCAGCGCCTGCGCTATTACTTTCGCACCTATGACAACAAAAACTGGTTTATGGTGGACGTAGCCCGAGCCCTGGCCGATGCCAAGGGGCCGGCATCAATACCTGTGGGGATGCAGCCCTCGTACGCTGACGTGACCGGCACAGCACGGCCCGCGCAGTAGCCCAGACATTTTGACGCAAGGAGATGAGCATGACCCGCAAACTGTGCCGTGCGATACTTGTTTTGCTGTGTCTGGCCTGCGCCGCGCCCGGAGGCGTACCGGCGACGGCAGGCGAAAGCGCCGCCGACGACGACCTCAAGCTTGTTGTGGTTCCCTACGGCTGGATCACGGGGTTTACCGGCAAATTTGGCGCCAGAGGGTACGAAACCAATGTCTCCAACCACTTTGCCCAGCTTGAAAAATATCTGAACTTTGCCGCCATGGCCCACATGGAAATGATCTACCGCGATACCGTGGGCCTGCTTGCCGAATTCAACTACGTCAAGCTCGGCGACCAGACCTCGCGCAGGGGAGTGGCCCTTGACGGTCAGATGACGTTTACCATGAGCGATCTGGCAGCTTTTTACCGACTGGGAACCTTTGCCCTTGGCCAGCAGGGCAGCTCAGCCAGTTTTGATCTGCTGGCCGGCGCGCGCATCTGGACCCTGGATATGAAACTGAGCGCGGAATACATGCAGATGGGCGATTCGGTGCATATGCAAAAAAGCTGGGTCGACCCGATTGTTGGCGCGCGCACCAACATCCGCTTCAACGACAAGTGGTACGCCGAACTGCGCGGCGGCGTGGGCGGCTTTGGCGCAAGCTCCACCTATACATGGGACGCCATGGCGCTCATCGGCTACAATTTTTGGAAAAACGCCACCGTGCTTGCAGGCTACCGCGCCGTGGGGCTGAACTATGAAAGCGGCAGCGGCAGGGACAACTTCAAGGCAAACGCCACACTGCACGGCCCCATTGTCGGTCTGGCGCTTACATTCTAAACTGATTGCCAATCATAATACCCCCATACTACAGAGCGGAGCTGCCATGGGCATTTGCCAGACAGCTCCGCTCCTTTATTTTACTCCTTGCGGCGCACCACTACGTAACTGCAATAGCCAAAATGTTGCGCCAGTTTTGACTGTCAGGACAAAAAAGAATATCTTCAAAAAGCCATCAGGCACGCGGGTCAGCCACACTACAAATGCGGCTGACCGTTCTTTCTGCCCCAACCCCACGCGCCATGCGGAAGCAGTCATGCAAAAAGTTCTTATCGTTGAAGACAGCCGAACAACCGCGCGTTTTATGGCGCACAATCTCAAGGAACAACTGGGGCTTGCACACGACTGCGCCGAAAACCGCAAGACCGCGCTTGCCCTGCTGGATACAGACGCCTCACCGTATTTTCTCGCCCTGTGCGACCTCAATCTGCCTGACGCCCCCAATGGCGAAATCGTGTCCGAGATACTTGCCCGTAATATCCCCGTGGTCGTAGTCAGCGCCCATTTTGACGAGGATATCTACAAGCGTCTTATGTTGCAGGGAGTTACCGACTATATTGTCAAACGCACCCCCGACGACATGATGTACCTTATGCGAGTGGTGCGCCGCCTGCGCGCCAACAGCGGCGTTGAGGCGTTGATCGTGGACGACTCAAACCTCTGGTGCATGCAGGTTTCCGAGCTCCTGAGGCGGCAGCGCATCATGGCCTATACAGCAAACAACGGCATCCAGGCCCTGCGGCTGCTCAGGAAGCATCCGGGCATACGCATTGTGCTGGCCGACCACTACATGCCCGGCATGGACGGCATTGAGCTGACCGCCGCCATCCGCAAAACCCACACCATGGACGAGCTGTCCATCATCGTTATTTCCGTGGGTACGGACGCGGGTGCGCGCTTTCTCCGCTCCGGCGCCAACGACTACGTGTTCAAGACCTCCTCGTTTGAAGAGCTGCTCTGCCGCATCTCCATGAACCTCGACATTCAGGACCTTATCCGCAACAACCGCGCCCTGGCCGAGCGCGACGCCCTCACCAACCTGCTTGTGCGCCGCCATTTTTTTACCGTGGCGCAAGAGGCCGTAGCCGAGGCCAGAAAAAAACGCACACCCCTGTGCGCGGCCATGATCGACGTGGACTACTTCAAGCAGGTCAATGACCGCTATGGGCACCTGGCGGGCGACATTGCCCTGCGCCAGCTTGGGGCCATGCTGCGCGAGGAGTTTCCCGCGCCCTACATCTGCGGCCGCTACGGCGGCGAAGAGTTTTGCGTGGTCGCCCCCGGCATGGATAAAAATGATTTTGCCCACAAACTTGAGAGCTTTCGCACCACGGTGAGCTCAAAACCCGTACAGATCGGCGCGCTCAGCATTGTTATTTCCGTCTCTATCGGCATGGCCGAGCTCAAGGCCAACGACCTTGAAACGCTCATCAGCGCGGCGGACGCCCAGCTGTACACGGCCAAACGCGAAGGACGCGACCGCTTTGTCTGGCAGCCGTAGCCAAGTGCATTACGGACAACAGTCAAAAATATTTTCTGCGTAAAGGATCACCCATGCACTGCCAGAATCTTCTGTTCGACCCGGCCCGCATTCCGTCTCCCTGCTTTGTGCTGGATGAAGCCCAGTTGCTGGCCAACGCCGCAGTGCTCAACACGGTGCAGGAACGCACGGGGGCAAAAATTCTGCTTGCGCTCAAGGGCTACGCCGCCTGGGCTACGTTTCCGCTGCTTTCGCGCGTCAAGGGGCACGGCCCCCTGTGGGGAGCCTGCGCAAGTTCTGTGGACGAGGCGCGTCTGGCGCGTGAAGACTTTGGCGGCGAGGTGCACGCTTTCGCCGCAGCCTGGAACCGGCGCGAGATGGCCGAGCTGCTCACCCTGGCGGACCACATCGTGTTCAACTCCTTTGCCCAGTGGCGCGAGTTTGCCCCGGCCGTGGCCATGCAGAACAAGAGCCGCTGCCCAGACCGCCAGATACAGTGCGGTCTGCGCATCAATCCCGAGCACTCCGAAGGCGCAACGGCCATCTACAATCCCTGCTCGCCCGGCTCACGCCTGGGCATACGCCCCCGGCACTTTGAATCCGACGCGCTGGAGGGCATCTCTGGGCTGCATTTCCATACCCTGTGCGAACAGGGGGCCGATGCGCTGGAGCGCACGCTGACCGCCGTTGAACGTCATTTTGGCCAATGGCTGCCCCAATGCCGCTGGATAAACATGGGCGGCGGGCACCACATTACCAAGCCGGGTTACGACCTGGACCTGCTCTGCCGCTGCCTGACCGGCTGGCGCGACCGCTACGGAGCGCAAATATACCTTGAGCCCGGCGAAGCCGTTGCCCTTGACGCGGGCTGGCTTGTGGCCACGGTGCTTGATGTGGTGCAGGCCGACGTGCCTGTGGCCATCCTTGACATCGGCGTGCCCTGCCACATGCCCGATGTGATCGAAATGCCCTACCGCCCCCGCGTGCGTTATGAATCGGACGGCGTGGCCGAGCTGGCGGGCGAGGCGGGCGAAAGGCCCTGGACCTGCCGCCTGGCGGGCAAGTCGTGCCTGGCGGGCGACGTGGCGGGCGAATACTCGTTTGACGCGCCGCTTGTGCCGGGTCAGAGGCTGGTTTTTGAAGACATGGCCATTTACAGCATGGTCAAAACGACCACCTTCAACGGCTTGCGGCTACCCTCCATCGGCATTTGCGAGGCAGACGCTGCGGGCGCAAGCCGCTTCCGCATGATACGCGAATTTGGCTACGAGAATTTCAGGTCGCGGCTTTCGTAGACCACCGCCCGCGGCGGATACACGCAGAAAGGCCCGAAGCAATGTGCTCCGGGCCTTTCATTTGTACTTCCCTGTGGGGGGAGGACAGTGGAAAATCTGTCTCAAGCGGCCATTGCCGCCTTAAGGAAATTACACTCCTTTAACGTGGCAATGTCAAAGCAAACGTTTTAATACTTACGAGGCCGGTGTCTGCGGCGCGGGAAGCGCGGAACCGTCGCGGGACTGGGCGGCTCCGTTGCTCACGGGCCTGGCGCGCTCCTGCTCAGGCTGGGCCGTAGCGCCGGGCAGAGCTGCCTGCCCGCCCATGTCCGCAGCGGGGGCTTCGTTCAGCTGCCAGGGGGTGCTGCTGCGGGCCAGGGGGATCTCGCTGGATCCGGCGGGAAAACTGTGCGGGGGCAGCTCTTCCGACTGGTGCACGCCCTCAACCTGATGCCTGGCAACCATGGAAGGCTCCTCTGCTCCGGGCCCGCCGCGCTTGATGCGGGTCATGAGCAGTCCCGGTTCGGGATCCATAAGCCCAGCAAGGTAGTCGCTTACCGTCACAAAACGCTGGCAACCGCCAGCCCGCAGGTCGCGGATGATGCGCGGCAGGTCGTCGACCGTGCGCTTGTGCGAATCGTGAAACAGAAAGATGCCGCGCAGGGTTCCCGGCGCATAGACCGTGCCGCGATTGTTGCGCAGTGTGGCGTAGTTATCCGGCAGGCGCTGCCAGTCGCGGCTGTCCATTGACCACAGTATCACGGTCAGGCCCAGACCCTCGGCGATTTTTTCAGTACTGGCGTCGTACGAGCCGTAGGGCGGACGTATAAAGGTAGGGGTAGCCCCCAGATTGCGCAAAATGGTATCGGTGCGGCGCAGCTCGTCTTCTTTGCGGGCAGGGCTGACGACGCGCAGGTTGGGATGCGAGTAGGAGTGGTTGCCCACCTCGTGTCCCTCGGCAAGGACGCGTCGTACAATGTCAGGATGGCGCTCGGCCTGGTTGCCCAGCATGAAGAACGTGGCGGGTATGCCGTATTCTTCAAGCATGTCCAGCAGGTGCGGCGTGTTTATCGAAGGGCCGTCGTCAAAGGTGAGGGCGCACAGATTTTCGCGCATGGGTTGATCCATGATGACGTTGCCTTCCACCACGCGCGCCTGTGCTGGCAGGGCCGCAACGCCGACCGCAAGGCAAAAAGCCGCAAGCCATATCCGCCTGAAAAAAACTCTCATTTTCTAGTGCCTCAGCATCGAATTGCCCAGAACAGAAAACCGCCTCCCCCGGCGGCGCATCCCCGGCTGCCCTATCGCGCCGCAAGCGCGAAAACAGCGGAATTCAGCGATCTGCAATGTGCTACAGGAGGTCTAGCACTCCCAAAGAGGCTCCGCAACAACACCATTGCGCCATTTTTTGGACACCCTTACGCTTTTCTTTTAAAATCGGATGGTTAAAGAGACGAGTTATGTAAAAAATTTTTTACTTCAAAAATTTCACTTGACTCCGGGGGGGTGTTTGCGTAGAACTCGAATTCGCCGGGAGGGCAGTTAGCTCAGCTGGTAGAGCACCGCCTTCACACGGCGGGGGCCACAGGTTCAAGTCCTGTACTGCCCACCATCCCCAAAAACGGAGCGGTAGTTAAGTCGGTTATAACGCCGGCCTGTCACGCCGGAGGCCGAGGGTTCGAGTCCCTTCCGCTCCGCCAGAAGTCACCGGGAGGTCAGATCACTGACCTCCCGTTTCTTCATTTTATAGCCCGCGCACAATTTCAGGGCCGCCCGCAACTGCGGGCGGCCCTGTTGGTTTTCAAGACCGTATCCTGCCAGCCCCTGCCAGACTATAGAGCTGCCGTATGCAGCATTCAACAGTGCGGCTTCGTTTGCCGGCTCTATGCGTCTGCACTTTTTTTGCCATACTCCTCGGCGTAGGCGGCCAGAATTTCAGCGATCATCCGCCCAAACCTGGGCTGCAATTCCTGACAGCGGGGGGTATTTTTTAACGCAACCCCGCTCCTTTCGCTGCGGATCAGGCCAGCCTCGCGCAATATCCTGAAGTGCTGCGAGAGAGTAGACTTGGGGATGGCCCTGTCTGGCATGTTCAAAAAGTCAGAGCACATTTTTGGCGAATTTGAGCGTATGATTTCTTTGAGTATCTGCACGCGCACAGGGTCAGACAACGCGTGCAGTATGCCTTCGACCGTAACATCTTCCACGGCCGGATGGTGCAGGGTTTTCATCGTTTTTTCCTTACATGCGACAGAAGGGCGGCGCTGTGTACGTCGTGCAGATTGCACCATGTATTGACAGGCGTTCCAATAGTTCATAAAAACGGAACTAACGAACTTAAGGACCAGCCCAAGCTCCCGCTTCTGCCCGGCACATAGCATATACTGGGCACACCCGGCCTACAAGCGGACAAACCGCCTGCAGACCGCAACCTTCCCGCAACAAAACGGAGGCCATATGAACAGGCGTCAATTTCTTCAGCAAGCCGCTGTCGCATCCATAGTTCTGCCGGGCACTGCGCTGCAGCCGCAGCCTGCCCATGCCGCCACGCCGACCGCCGGCCGCCCTGGCAGGCAGGCAGGATACTATTGGCTGCAGCTGGGCAACGTACAGGTGGCGGCAGTGTCCGACGGTACGTTGCGCGGCAGCGCCAGGTTGCTCAGCGAGCATCAGGACAAGGTCGCGGATGCCCTTAAAAATGCCTACGTAACCTCGCCCCGATCTACCTCGGTCAATGCTTTTCTGATTCTTGCCAGCGACCGCCGCATCCTCGTAGACGCGGGATCGGGAAAACTGCTCGGCCCCTCGGTCAACAAAATCGTGCGCAGCCTGCAAAACGGCGGGTTTGGACCTGCCGACATTACGGATATTCTGCTCACGCACATCCACGGCGATCACTCGGGCGGGCTCACTGTGGAGGGCAAAGGGGTTTTCCCCGCCGCCACTGTACATGTAAACCGCGTCGAGGCCGACTTTTGGCTGAGCCAGACAAACATGGACAATTCACCAGAATATTTCAGGCCCATGTTTGTGAAAGGGCGGGAATCGCTGGCCCCCTACCTCAGCGCGGGCAAGGTCTCCACGTTTGAGGCGGGGCAGACGGTACTGCCCGGCATAACCGCCGTTGCTGCTCCGGGCCACACCCCCGGGCACACCTGCTATCTGCTTGAGAGCCAGGGGGAAAAGCTGCTGTTCTGGGGCGACACCGTACATGTGGCGGAGGCACAGTTTCCCCTGCCCGACACCGCCATCGAGTACGACCTTGACCCGCAGGCGGCCATCAGCCAGCGGCAGCAGCTTTTTGCTCAGGCTGCCGAAAAGGGACACCTTGTGGCCGGGGCGCACATCTCCTTTCCCGGCATCGGTCACGTGGGCAAGGTTGCTCAGGGCTACCAGTGGTTTCCCATCCCCTACGTCAACGATGCCGTGGATCAGTAACGCGGCTGGAGCACTGTCAAAATTGCCGCACAGTTCAATTATCGGCTATCTTTAACAATACAAAATTGTTAAAAAAATTAACAATGGCCGCAAAATTGCATCCACACTTGCAGGTTAGCAGCGCTCACAAGCGCACAGAATGCAAGCGAGGATAGCATGACACCGATCATCTGGTTAATGGGGCTTTCCGGCAGTGGAAAAACCACACTTGGCTCACTGCTGCGCCTGTACCTCGATGGACAGGGCATTGACGCCGAATTCATTGACGCCGACAACTTTTGCCGCAGCAGATGCCTGAGCACGGAAACCCCCCAGCAGCGCGTGCGCAATACAGATACCTTGCGCGACTACGCCCTGGGCCTGCAGGCCGGTGGAAAAACATGCGTGGTGGCAGCCGCCACCCCCTACGAGGGCATGAGGCAGGCCAACAGGGCGCTGCTGCCCAACTACCGCGAGGTATGGGTGCGCTGCTCGCTGCAAACCCTGGTGCAGCGCGATACCAAGGGGCTGTATGCCAAGGCCGAACGCGGCGACCTGCAGGCGCTTGATTCTGTTTTTGACGCCTTTGACGAACCCCGCTGCCCGCACGCCATCATTGAAACCGACGTGTATTCACTGGTGGAATGTTACGAACAGCTGCGCGACCTCGCGCTTCACTCCCTCATGACCGAACGGGACTGGCATGAAGAGGCGAGCCGCATGCTGCCCCAGACCGCAAGGGGAATATTTTCCAATGCCGCCATAGCCCTTTAACGGGGCGCACCTGACAACCTGCATAAGCCAGGTTCGGCGAAAGATGCCGCGCAGCACATGCCCGAGGGCGCACGCTGCGCGGCATCCTACATTGCGGGGGTCGGCCCGCGCCCAGGCCAGCGAGCCGCCGGGCCTGAACGCCCTACCGTCCCGAAGTTCCAGAAAACTGCTGCGAAATAAACGTGGCGTAATCGTCCGTCATGCCCGAAACAAAATCCAGCACCCGCAGATAGGCCATATACAGTCCGTCTTCCCTGCCCGGAGCGCTGGCCCCCATGAGGGTCAGGGCGCGGGTTTCCTGATAGCTCATGCCGTTGCCCTTGGTGTAGTTGAAGCAGGCGGGTATAAACACGTCCAGCAGGCGCCGGTAGAGCGTATAGGTGCCGATCTCCAGCGCAGTCTTCTGCGGATTGTTCATGATTTTGCTGTTAAAGACCCTGCCCGCCTCGCGCATAAACCCGGCCACGTCCTCGCGGGCGTGGTTCAGCAGGCTGCCCTCAAGGCGGCCCTCCATGATGGCCTCGTAATTATCCATAAATGTCTGGGTAAGGGACGGAATCATGCGTCCCATGGCCGTGGTGCGCAGCATGCTGGTGCGCCTGCGGTCAGAATCCATGGAATCAAGGCGCGGATCGTCGAGGCACTCGGCATCCAGCAGGGGAGCCATGGCCTCCTTGAAGTCGGCATAGGAGATGATGCGCAGCTCGCGGGCGTCTTCCATGTCGATGATGCGGTAGCAGATGTCGTCCGCCGCCTCCAGCAGGTATGAGAGCGGATGCCTGCGGTATTCTGCGCCGCTGGCAAGGCCCATGGCTGTAAATATCTCGGCAAAAAGCGCCCTCTCCGCCGTATAAAAATTGAATTTGACCTTGCCCCGGCTCTCTCCCTGCGCCGCGTACGCGGAGCGCGGATACTTTACCAGTGCGGCGATGACAGGGAAGGTCAGCCGGAACCCGCCGCGATCCTTGTTGTTTTCAAGAGCGTTGATAACGCGAAACCCCTGGGCGTTGCCGTCAAATGCCGTAAAATCGGCCCATTCCGCTGGCTCCAGGTCTTTGAAATACTGTTCCTTGTTTCCGGAATCCTTGAACCAGTCGCGTATGGCCTCCTCGCCAGCATGACCAAAGGGCGGGTTGCCAATATCATGTGCCAGGCAGGAGGCCTGGATAACCTGTCCGAGGTGATCGGGCGTATAGTCTGCCGGCAGGTCGCCGCGCCGCCGCAGGGCCGCGCCCACGCCAAGCCCCAGCGACCGGCCCACGCAGCTTACCTCAAGCGAATGGGTAAGGCGGTTGTGGATATGGTCGTTGCGCACCAGCGGGTGAACCTGCGTTTTTCGCGCCAACCGGCGAAAAGAACTGGAAAAAATTATCCGGTCGTAATCCGCCAAAAAAGGATTGCGCCCGTCCACCAGCGGGTCAGGCCTGATCTCGCCGCTGGTTTTACGGTTGGGGGCCAGCAGCAATGCCCACTGCTCCATGAATGTGCTCATAACGCCTCCTCTTCTGCATGTACGGCATGCGCGGCACGCCCGCAAGCGCGGACGGCGGACGCTTTTCTTTTACAGCTTGCCTTGCTAGTCTTTATGGACGTTTTTTACAGACCTTTTCCCCAGACAGGGGAAAACAAACCGAGCAGCAAGGCCAGGCCATGACGAACTCGCTTTTTGACGCGTCCCTCTCCGCCCATCTTGAGCTTTTCAGCATATTGCAGAGCCTGCGCCCAGCGGTGGAAGCCGCAGCCGCGCGGATCAACGCCGCCCTCGGGGCAGGCGGCAAGGTGCTTATTGCCGGCAACGGCGGCTCGGCGGCCGACGCCCAGCATTTTGCCGCCGAGCTTGTGGGGCGCTTTCAGTGCAACCGCAAGGCGCTGGCCTGCGTAGCCCTGACCACGGACACGTCCAACCTTACGGCCATCGGCAACGACTACGGCTTCAGCGATGTATTTTCACGTCAGGTCGAGGCTCTTGCCCGCCCCGGAGACGTATTTGTGGGCATTTCCACCTCCGGCAATTCGGGCAACATCATTGCGGCCGTCAACGAGGCCCGCGCCCAGGGCATAGCCTCCATCGCCCTGCTGGGGCGCGACGGCGGCAAGCTTGAAGCCCTGGCCGACATGGCCGTTACAGTACCGCACGACGTCACGGCCCGCATCCAGGAAGCCCATATTTTCATTCTGCACCACTGGGCGGACGTGCTTGAACGCGCAGTGGCGCAAGGCAAGGCCTGAAGCAGCCCGCCCACGGCATTTGCAGCCCCTTCCGCCAATCACCACGCCGGGGCCGACGCCCTGGCTCAAAGCCCGTAACGAGGTTAGCCATGGATCAGCAAAACGTCGCCCAGTTCCTTGTTTCGTGCCTCAGGGCCGAGGGCGTTAAATACGTCTTTGGCATTCCCGGCGAGGAAAACATCAAGTTTGTACGGGCCGTGGAGGCCTCGGGCGACATACGCTTTATTTTGGCCCGACACGAGCAGGGCGCGGCCTTTATGGCCGATATTTATGGCCGCCTGACGGGCAAGGCGGGCGTGTGCACCGCCACGCTTGGGCCAGGGGCCATCAACCTGCTGCTGGGTGCGGCCGACGCCCAGACCAACTCCAGCCCGCTGGTGGCCATTTCGGCCCAGGTGGGGCTAAAGCGCATTTACAAGGAATCGCACCAGATCATCGACCTCGTGGGTATGTTCAAGCCCGTTACCAAGTGGGCCGACACGGTGCTGACGCCTCAGGCCGTGCCCGAGATGGTGCGCAACGCCTTTCAGGTCGCGCAGGAGGAGCGCCCCGGCGCGACCTACCTTGCCATACCTGAAGATGTGGAAGCGGCCCCCATGCCCCAAGCCGCTCCCCTCAAAGCCATGGTCTGCGCCAAGGCCATTCCCTCGCCCGCCGCTGTGGCTGAGGCCGCAGCCGTTTTGCGCAGCGCCCGCAAGCCCGTGATCATGGCCGGGCACGGCGTCGCCCGCACTGGCAATGCCGCAGTGCTGGCCGCCTTTGCCGAGCGCTACAACATCCCCGTGGCCACAACATTTATGGGCAAGGGCGTCGTCAGCGACCGCAGCCCCCAGTCGCTTGGGGTTATCGGTTTTATGCGGCACGATTACGAAAACTGCGCCTTTGACCAGGCAGACGTGATCCTCTCCATCGGCTACGAGCTGCAGGAATTCACGCCCATGCGCATTAACCCGCGCTCCGACAAGCGCATCATCCACATCAACACCTTTATGCCTGATGTGGACGCCCACTATAACCCCGAAGTGAGCATCATGGCCGATGTGGGTCTTGCCCTTGCGGCGCTGGCCAAGGCGCTGGGGGCCGAGCCGCTGCTCTCCGCCGGGCGCGGGGCCAGAATACGCGAGCTGGTGGAGGCCGAGCTGGCCAAGGGACGGCAGAGCGACGCGTTTCCCCTCAAGCCGCAGCGCATCGTCAACGACATACGCGAGGCCATGGGCGATGAAGATATCGTGCTGGCCGACACAGGGGCCATCAAGATGTGGATGGCCCGCCTGTACCCCACCTACGCGCCACTGACCTGCATTGTTTCCAACGGCCTTTCCACCATGGCTTTTTCGCTGCCTGGGGCCATCGGCGCGCATCTGGCCCACCCCGACCGCAAGGTGCTGGCCGTCATGGGCGACGGCAGCTTCCTTATGAATTCGCAAGAAATGGAAACCGCCGTGCGCGAAAATATCCCGCTCAAAATCCTGATCTGGGTGGACGACAGCTACGGCCTTATCAAGTGGAAAATGGACATGGATTCAGGCTCGCACGACTGCGTCGATTTTGGCAACCCCGACTTTGTGGCCTACGCCGAAAGTTTTGGGGCCAAAGGCTACAGCGTAAAAAGTGCGGCGGAGCTTTTGCCGACCCTGCGGCAGGCCCTGAACGAACCGGGCGTGTCGCTGGTGGCCTGCCCGGTGGACTACAGCGAGAACATGGCCCTGATTAACAGCCTTGGGGAGTTGACGCCTGCGCTTTGCGCGCTGGACGAGCTGTAAGCAGCACCTCCCCCACCCCGATCCGCGCGTTTCGGGCAGGCCTTCTCCTTAGGGAGCAAGCGCCTGCCCGTTTCCGCCATTGCAGTCTGGCTATTCGCCAATGCCCTCGTACAGGGCGGAAGACAAATAGCGCTCGCCCGCATCGGGCAGAATAACCACAATGGTCTTGCCCTCAAACTCCGGCAGCACGGAAAGCCGCGCAGCAGCAGCCGCCGCCGCGCCGGATGAAATACCGGCAAGGATGCCCTCCTCGCGGGCAAGGCGACGGGCAAACTCGATAGCCTCGTCGTTGCCAACGGCTTCCACGCGATCCAGCAGCCCCACCTCAAGAGTCTCGGGGATAAACCCCGCGCCGATGCCCTGAATCTTGTGCGGCCCCGGCTGCAGGGGCTTGCCCGCAAGGTGCTGGCTGATCACCGGGCTTGATGCCGGCTCCACCGCCACCGAAACGATATTCTTGCCCCGTGTGCGTTTGAGATAACGCGAAATACCCGTAATGGTGCCGCCAGTGCCCACGCCCGCCACGATGGCGTCGACCTGGCCGTCTGTGTCGTTCCAGATTTCCGGGCCGGTTGTGGCCTCATGTATGGCGGGGTTGGCCGGGTTTTTGAATTGCTGGGGCATGAAATACGCACCGGGATTGGATGCGGCCAGCTCCTCGGCCTTCTTAATAGCGCCGGGCATACCCTCGGCGCCCGGGGTGAGCACAAGCTTTGCTCCCAGCATGGCCACCACCCGGCGGCGTTCCAGGCTCATGGTTTCGGGCATGGTGAGGGTGAGCTCATAGCCCTTGGCGGCCGCCACATAGGCCAGGGCAATGCCGGTGTTGCCGCTGGTGGGCTCCACAATGCCCACGCCGGGGCGCAGCAGGCCGCGACGTTCAGCATCGTCTATCATGGCCGCGCCGATGCGGCACTTTACGGAATATGAAGGATTGCGCCCCTCAATCTTGGCAAGCACCGTAGCCTTGGGACCGACCACGCGGTTGAGGCGCACCAGGGGAGTGTTGCCAATGGACTGTGGATTATTCTGATAAATTCTGGACATCTGCGTACTCCTTGCCCGCCTTGGCGATGCTTTGTGCAATTCCAGATTATATGGTTCTGCCGTGTCTGGCAGAGGTTTTCCTCTTGGCCTGGCAATAATATTACTAACTCGACCAACAAAGTGATAATAACGACCCGCCCAAAAGACAAGACGTTGGCGCAAAAAAATTTATGGTTTGGCATCCTGGGCTGTCGGCCAGCGCCTGCAGGCCGCATCAAATGGTAAAATCTGGAATATTTGCCGCCTGGGCGTCCAGCAGATCCTGCAGCGTGGTGCTGCCGTACACGCCTTCCAGAGCCTGCCGCGCACGTTGCCACAGCGGCATAAATACGCAGTCCGGCCCCAGCGTGCACTTGCGGACAGGGTTTTCGCCCTCGCAGTCAAACGGATGCACCGGGCCGTCAAGAAACCGGATGATGTCCAGGGCGGTCACCTGCCCGGCCGGGCGCGCCAGCACGAACCCCCCGGCCTTGCCCCGCCTGCTTTCCACAAAACCGCCGCGCCGCAGCTGGTTGAGGATATTCTCGAGAAAGCGCGGCGGTATGGCCTGAGCCTCGGCTATTTCCTGAATACGCGTCGGGCCGTTGCCCGCCCGGCGGGCCAGTTCAAACAGGGCGCGCAGGCCATACTGACACTTGAGTGAAACGCTCATGGGCAAATCCTTGCGACAGGCAAAAAGCAGCGGCGGCACAGGGCGTGCCGCCGCAAAAAAACTGCACTCAGTTGAAGCTGACTGTTTTGCCGGGGTGCATCTCAACACAGCGGCAGGGCAGCTGCAGCCGCTCCAGCTCCGCCTTAAAGCCAGCCGTGCTCTGGGCCAGCAAGGGGAACGTGCCCCAGTGCATGGGCACAACAGCCTTGCAACGCAGCAGCTTGCAGGCAAGGGCCGCCTGACGCGCGTCCATGGTAAACACACCGCCCACCGGCAACAGGGCCACGTCGATGCCGTACAGCTGCCCCCAAAGCTCCATACCACTGAAAATGCCTGTATCTCCGGCATGGTATACTGTGAATCCGTCGGGCATCCGCACGATGTACCCCGCCGGAGCGCCGGACTCGCTGGAATGGTAAGCCTGGGTCATGGTGATGCTCACGCCCTTGACCGTCACCGTACCCCCGATATTGAACCCGACGCCGTTAATAATCTGCGCCTGCGGCACGCCTGCCTCGGCAAGTTTGCCCGCAGTGCCCACAATGGCCCCCAACAGCGCGCCCGTACGCTGGCACAGGGCTACGGCGTCGCCCACGTGGTCGGAGTGGTCGTGAGTTACCAGCACAATGTCCGCGTTATCCGCAGCGGATGGGGCAACGCCTGCTGACGGAGCAAAAAACGGGTCAATAACAACCTGCACGTCAGGCGCGCCGATCTTGAATGCCGAGTGTCCGAACCAGGTGATGTCGCTCATGCCGCCTCCAACGTAAGGCTTGGGATGGTGTGGAAAAATTACGAAGTCTGATCAAGGGGAGTACGTTCAGAAAAGGGCCCCGGCCTAGGCATCGGGCGCTGTCTGCCCTGTCCAGCGGGCAATGTTGTGCGCAAGCCCCACCTGATCAAGGATGCGGCCGCAGAACTGCTCCAGCATGGCCTCAAGGCTCAAGGGCCTGAGATAAAAACCCGGAGAAAACGGCATGACCACCGCGCCAGCCTTGCGCAGGGTCAGCATATTGCGCAGATGTATGGCAGAGAGCGGGCTCTCGCGCGTCACCAGCACCAGCGGCAGGCGCTCCTTGAGCGCCACATCCGCAGCGCGGTGCACCAGATTGCGCGTGGCCCCGCTGGCTATTGCGCCCGCTGTCCCCATGGAGCACGGCACAAGCAGCATGGCGGCGGGTTCGCTGCCACGTCGCCACCATGAGCCGCTGGCCGGGCCAGCGCCAAGGTCGCTGGCGGCATATGTTGCGTGCGCCAGCGATGTGAGCAGCTCGGCCTCCGCGCCGCATTCGGCGCGCAATACAGCGCGCGCGCCGTCAGAGACCACGCAGTGGGTACGCACTTCAGGCATGGCCGCCAACAACCGCATGAGACACAAAGCCAGGGGCATGCCGCTGGCGCCGCTTACGCCGACAAGAACATCGCGCATGCATTCTCCGCCGTAATAAATCCTTGGGGCGCATGACCCCTCTGAATCATTTTTACCCCACATTGCAGCGGCGCGCAAACCCGCCTGCCAACACCGCGAGCAGGGCTGCGCCAGCCGCGTGCTCTTGACAGCCGCCAGCACAAAGCATATCAAAAATGCTCTTATGCGCTCGTAGCTCAGTTGGATAGAGCGTTGGCCTCCGGAGCCAAAGGCCGCGCGTTCGAATCGCGCCGGGCGCACCATAAAGAATTCAAGCGGTTAGCTGTAAAAAGCTAGCCGCTTTTTTCGTGGGCTTTGTCAGTTTGTGCCACCTGTGTGCCACACAATAAGATTTTACTTCGTGAAAGGTCGTGAATCTGGCATATTCAGATAAGGAGCAAATCATATGACACGCTTTGAGCATTCAACCCTACCCGACAATATTACAATCTCGATGACCTCAAATACACAAACTGAGGAAAGCCTTACACGTTGCGGAAATATTTTGATGGATATCCTCCGCACTTTAGGACGCACATAAATCTAACTTGCTTAGATGTGGTTACAGTCGCAACAGACTACGATTCAGCACTAAATAACATTGACAGAGGGTTTACGACATCACAAGCGATAGAAAGGACAAAAACTGAATACGCTGCTGGTGTTGCGATGGTTGTCTCCGTAATGAGAAATGGGCTAATAAAATTTCACATTGCAATTGTTGAAGATATAATTATTGATTTATGCTCTGAAAATTCAAGCTTACAGCAAGAAGGACTTGGCCTCATTGCCCATGAATGCTCTCATGTAGAATTATATACAATTCTAAATGAATCCATTCCATGATTTTTCCCTATCCTCAAAAAGACATTTTTTGATCAATTTGCTCAAGATATGTGGGACGAGTATGCCGCCTGCGCAATGAGTGCCGTATTTGCCCCCAATCGTTTAAAACAGTTTTACATTACAAACTGCATAAATTCATTAACAAATGCAGTACAAAATACGAACAACACAATATCTGAATATAAGACATCACTAGACGTTGTTAAATTTTCCAACGGGTTAAGATTAAATGCATGGGCACCTCTTAAATATGCAGCATATTTGATGGGGCATTTAGATGGAACATACGATGCAGCAAGTATTTTAGACATATTGCCTGCTTCTAAAGATAAAGAATTTTTCGAACCATACATTACAAAATCGCTCCAAATACTCCGTGAAATGTTTGAAACCTGTAATGACTGGAAAGACACTTCACCATTTGACCCTTTGCGGTTACTTGGTAAAGAAATATGGAGAGACTTTGGAGTGCATTCCATAGAATTTAACGGGAAGTTATATTTTCAAGTTATCCAACAACATTTTTCTGTCTCACCTTGAGTGCAAAAAATCCCGGCCCATGTACTGAGTCGGGATTTTCGTTTTAGGCGGTCAGGCGGCTACTGTGGGCTATTCTCTGGCCTTCTCAAGCTCATTCTGGCACTGTTCCACATAATTGCCCAAGGTGTGCGCGGCGTGGGCAATGAGGTTCAGCCCGGCGTACAGCCCATGTTCGGCGGTTTTGTCGTTAACCATCTCCCCTTGGTCAAGAAATTCTTCCCGCAAGCTAAGCGCCATGAGTTCAATGGATTCAGACAGCATGATTGCATTGCCATGGTCGCGTATGGTCAAGGGGGTACTATTCATGGCTTCCCCCTTCCTGCAAGGCAAGAGTAGGCACGGCCTGAGATTCAAGTACGCTCCCGGCGATTGGGGCAGCGGGTACGCCAAGCCCTCTGCATAGGGCCCCCTCGGTAGTTGATTGCAATCCCAATTGCCAGCGCCATGTTTTGCATTGCTCTATTTGTTTCCGTGTATGCGTCATAGCCCGGAGCGTCCCAGAGCTCAAATATTGCGTTGGATGAAAGCCCCTCGGTATCACCCCCGGCAATCTGTTTCAGCACGGCAGGGTAAAGCCCCTGGGTAAGTCGATCAAGGTCGTGATGATTGACCCTCCCCCCGAAAAATATGCCTTTGAAAAGTTAGTGTTCCTGACATAAGAGCACAAGAATGAAACGCAGCAGATTCACTGAAGAGCAGATTATTGGGATATTGCGGCAAGCTGAGGCTGGAGTTCTCGTCGGCATCCCGCGCACGCTCAGCCACGTTTGCTGACAATGGCCTCCAGCCTGGCGCGTGCACTGCTTTCGGTCTCCAGCCGCTGCTGCAGCTCCATGATGGTGGTTTGAGCTTTTTTAATGGTGCCGTAGAATCCGCCAAGCAGTGAAAACGCCCCGCCCTCAAGAAACCCGGCGTTTTCCACAGGCCCCGCATAGGGGCTGCCGCCAAGACGCTGCCACCGGGCATAGTCCCGCTGCCATTCAGGAAAACAGGTCGCGGTGAGGCCGTCATTCCACAGCTTGTACGCGCCAAAGGCGTGCACCACCGGGGCAAGGGACGCCGCCGGGTTGCGCGGATGGGCATTGAAGCCCTGCGGCAGTTGAAAAACGCTCTGCGGATACTGTCGCAGCAGCATCTGCGCCAGAAGGTTAAAGGCCGCCTGATCTGGATAGCGCAACATTGCGCCGTGGCGGCACACAAATTCCAGGCAGCCCTGGCGCAGGGCATCCGGCGCTGGTAAATCATTGCGAAATACAATGACGCCCGAATTCAGGTTGTCTGCGGCTCCGTCAAATCCCTCAATGGGTCCGTGCAGATTTATCCGCGCGGGCTTGACCCCCGCCGGGTCGGAAAACTCCGGGTCTTCCAGCGCCAACCCCAGCGGCCCGCAGTCAAACAGCCCCTCCAGCGAATCCTGAATCAATATGTCTGAATCAAGCCAGACCACCGAGACATATTTTTGCAGCAGGTCAAAGCAATCAAACTTGGCCAGACTGAGCGGCGAAAACGCCGCCGCCGCCTCCTGGGTCAGCTGGGCGGGAACGGGCGTAAAGGGCACCAGCTGCGCGCCAATATCCCGCAGAATGCGGGCGTCGTCCGGCAGCAGGGAGCTGTCGCAAAATACAATAATGTCCGCCGCCAGCGCCGGGTTATGCCGCCGCAGCGCCAGCAGCACCGTGCCTGCGGCAAAGGCCCAGTTGCCGGTTATGCCCATGACCACCGCGCGCTCGTTGCGCACCGTAAGGCGGCCCTCAAAATCTCTCTGCATGGTGGCTCCTGTATTGCCGCGCGGCTCCGGGGTTTGCCTTGCACGGTCGTCGCCTGGTTTCTCCGCAGCCAGAGGATGCGCCGTCTGCCTGCAGTGAACCGCGCAACCTGCTGAAGACCTAGCGGGCCGCCATAAGGATGGCGGCGATATCCGGCTGCAGCAGTTTTTTTACGCTGCCGATATGGGCTTTGCCCACCAGTGCCTTGCGGGCCATTTCCTCTATCTGGTCGCCGCTGGGCGCGAGATTCAGCTCCTTCAGCGAAACCGGCATGCGCAATGAGCGGAAAAAGGCCTCCACCGCCTCAATGCCCCGCAGACCGGTGACGGTGTTCGACTCTGCCCGCGCAACGCCCATGACCCGCTCGGCAAACAGGGCAAAGCGGTCGGGGCGCTCGGGCAGCACGTGCCGCGCCCAGCTGCCCCAGATAGCCGAAAGCCCCGCTCCGTGGGCCACGTCAAACATGCCGCTCAGCTCGTGCTCTATCATGTGCGTGGCCCAGTCGCCGCCGTCCGAGCCGCAGCCCGTCAGGCCGTTGTGCGACAGGCTGCCCGCCCACATGATCTCCGCCCGAGATTCGTAATTGGCGGGGTCGTCGCGCAGCGCCGAGGCGTGATGCATGACCACGCGCAGCAGCCCCTCGCTGATGCTGTCGGTGATGTCCATGTTTGAGCCGTGCCCAAAGTAGCGCTCCATGGTGTGCATGAGAATATCCACGCAACCGCAGGCCGTCTGAAAGGCGGGCAGGGTCAGGGTCAGCTCCGGATTCATGACGGCAAAGACCGGACGTGCCATGTCTGTCTTGAAGCTGCGTTTAAAGCCGCTTTCTTCGTTGGTCACAACGGTGGAGCTGCTCATCTCGCTGCCTGCGGCGGCAATGGTGACCACGCAGCCGATGGGCAGGCAGGCGTCTGGCTTGCGCAGGGACATATAAAAATCCCACACGTCGCCCCCGTTGGCTGCGCCGTAGGCTATGGCCTTGGCGGAATCGATAACGCTGCCGCCGCCCACAGCCAGCACAAAGTCCACCTCTGCGCTGCGGGCCAATTCAATGCCCTGGCGAATCAGCGAAAGCCGGGGGTTGGGAACAACGCCCCCAAGGGTGACAAACGACAGGCCCTCCGCCGTGAGCGAAGCCTTGATTCTGTCTACCAGACCTGAGCGCAGGGCGCTTTGTCCGCCGTAATGGATCAGTACCTTGCCGCAATTGCGGGCCTTGATCAGGCCGCCGCACTGCTGCTCTGTATTTTTGCCAAAAATGATTCTGGTGGGCGTGTAGTAGACAAAATCGTGCATGGTGCCTCCAGCTGTAAAAAAACGCGCATACAGCGCGGAATAACTAACTGCAATATATGCAAAGGATGACGTTTTTACATCAGCATGGCAATGGAAAGCTCCCGCAGAGCCCTTGCGGCGCTGTCGGCCTTTTGCGGCTCAACCGCCGCTTCGCGCAATATGCGGGCGGTAAACACCGCCATGTGGCGGCGCATGTGCGCATCCTGCCCGTAGCGCGCCGTCCAGGTCTGCCAGAGAGTGTCAAGCCAGCGCAGAGCGGCTGCGGGGTCTGCCACCCCGCCGTACACAAGCCCGGCATGCAGGGCCGCCTGTGCGCCGCTGGCGCTGATGCCCAACGGCGGAAACACATGCCCCAGCAGCGCGCGGATGTGCCACTGCCGGGCCTGCGGGGCTGGCGCATAGCGATAGCGCAGCAAGGGGGTTTGCAGACTGGTTGCCTGCATGCCCGCCCCCAGCAGGGCGTCGGCCCAAAAGGCCAAATCCTCCGCCCGCGCCAGAGCGGCATCATAATGTAAGCCTAAGCCGCGCACCGCGTCCAGCCGCAGCATGGCGCAGCCGTTGGCCACAGGCGCGCCAAACAGGGCCGCAGCCCGCGCCGCCTCCGGCTGCTCCGCAAACATCTCCAGCACGTCCGAATGTCCGAAATACTCAACCCCCGCGCCGCATACGTGCAGGTGCGCCCGCGCCTCAAGGCAGGCGTGCTGCAGTTCAAGCCGCCGGGGCAGGGAAATATCGTCGGCGTCCATCCAGGCAAGATAGCGGCCTCGCGCCCGGCCCAGGGCCATGTTGCGTGCGGTAGCCCGCCCCTTGTTGGCGGGCAGCCTTTCAACCCGCACCCGCTTGTCATTGGTGGAACATGCCAGCGCGTACGTGTCGTCAGTGGAGCCGTCGTCCACCACCAGCAGCTCAAAATCCTCAAAGGTCTGCGACAGGATGGACCCCATTGCCTCCTGCAGATGCACGGCAGCGTTATAGGCGGGCATGGCCACGGTTATTTCTGGTCTGGAGGCGCTCATACGTTCCCCGCCCGGCCCAACCGATACAGCGCGGCCACGTCGTCCCTGCCGACGCCGAATATGGCCTCGGGCCGCGTCAGCGCGGGCTGCCTGCGGCAATACTGCGGCGCGGTCTGCAGCATGCGGGCCGCCTGGGCAAAGACGTTGGTGGTTTCCATCATCCAGTTACGGCACTGGGCCAGCTCGGCCTGACGCCCGTCCCACAGCCGGGCTTCCAGCGCTTGCACGACAGCCTGCACGCAGGACTCCGGCGCGCCTGCCGACAACTCGGCTGGAGACGGCGCGGGCAGCGGGACAAAACCAGCGGCAGGGCAGACCTCGCCAAGGTTGGGCGCGCCAAGATACAGGGGCAGCGACCAGCCAAGCCATGCGTCGGACAGCTTTTCTGTCCAGAAGTTGGGCAGGTAGTTGTTTTCGAGCACCACATGATACCTGTAGGGCGCAATGGCCGCCATTTTGTCGTCCACGGGGTTGAACCCGCGCCCGTACACATGCAGCGCGTCCCCCAGCCGGTTCTTGAGCAGGTTGACCAAAACCAGACGGGCGCGCTGAGCCGCTGTTGCGGTTTTGTTGGAGCAGACCACCGAGATCAGGCCTGTTTTGGCCGGCATGGGCATGTCGCGCAGCTCGCCCAGGTTGGCGAACCTGCTGGCGTAACCGGTTGGCGTGCGGCTTACGCCAAAATGCCAGTTGAGACAGGGATTGCTGATGACCATGCTGCGCCGCTCTACGCTGCGAAAGTCGTAAGGCGACACAACTGTGCCGAACTGGCCAAGGTATGAGCGGGGATATTTTTTTATTTCAGGCGGTTCAGTAACAAACAGGATGCGCCGCTCGCGGGGGGTCGTGGTGCAAAAGCCCGCAGGGGCCTCGTCAAAAACCACCAGCCAGACCTCGGCGTTGGCCGGGGCCATCAGGGCGGAATCAGGCTGCGCCGCGAGGGCAAACCGCACAGGACCAAAAGAGCCCTGCCCATCCTGGGTTTGCCGCAGCCAGGGCCAGCCCTCATGTATGGTGGCAAATTGACAAAAATATGCGGGATTTTCAGCCAAGGCAGCCTCCGCAGAGCTGGGACTCCACCCCTCCAGCCTTGCGCATGGTCGGGGCGGACAATGCCATGCGGGGCGAAACTGCTGCAAGATGTCGCCGGTAAATCGTACGCGTTTGCACACCTGCAGCACTCTGTCTGCGCAGCCAGTTGCCGCCGCAGTGCGCGCCATGGCTCAGGCCCGTGCCGGGCCTCTGCGGTGCGCCAAAACCTGTCTAGTGCTCCACAGCATAGATATTGCGAAACACCACGGCATCTTCCTGCCCGCGCACTTCAAGAATGACCTGCGCGTTGACGAGGCTCATCTGCTTTTCGGCAGAGGCAACCATAACCGCGCGCTTGAAACGGCTGATACGAAAATTGCCCACGTCTTCCTGATCGAACCGCAGGGGATAGGTTTTGCCGTCGGCGGTCAGCAGGGTTCCGCTCACCACGCCCGAGAGTATCTTCTGGTTGTCGGCATTGCGCAGGTCGAGCGCTATGCGCAGCTTGCCGCCGCGTATTTCGCGCACCTGCACGTTGCCCACCTTGACGTAATCAAGATCAATGGCGGGGAAGACCTCGTGTCCGGGACCATCCGCGCTGCGCGCGCCGTCGCCTGCCCCGCCCTGCTGTTTTTCGGCGGGTGCGGGGTTTGGACCGGCAACTGCGGGGCCTTCGCCGGGAGCCTCTGCAGCCGTGCCGCCGGAACCAAGCCTGCGCAGCACCAGCTCGCGCCCGGGGATGTTTTCTTCGCGCAGCAGCTCGTCCAGATTTTCCAGCCGCTCGGCGCTGGCCTGGGCGGTCTGGTAGTCGCTCTCAAAACGCAGCACGTTGTCGCGCAGCTGCACGTTTTGCTGCCACAAAACCCAGCACAGCCACCCCAGCGCGACGCAAAGCACCGGCATGCAGGCCATCACCCCAAGGGCCGCCCAAAAACGCCCCCTGCGCACGCGATAGCTGCGCCGGGGACCGTTGTCCCGCATCAGGATTATACTGAGATTTTCGCGGTACTTCAAACGGGCCTCGCAAACAATGATGTTTGAAACTATGAGGTGGCCGCACACAACCTGTTGGGAGATACCTCGCCGTCAGAGCCGCTCTTCAAGCCCGGTCCCCGGAGGGGCCGTGACAGAATCACTGTTGGTCGGCAGCTCCGATGGGGGCTGCAGGCGCGCCCAGCAAAGCCCAGTCTTCACGGGCAATGCGCCAGTTTTTGCCGTCATACCGCAGCAACAGGGTCTTGGTGCCACGGTCGGTATGCCCCGAGCTGTCCGCGTACACCTGGTTCATGTCGGCGCGGATGCCCTGCCTGTCGGCCACCAGACGCAGGCCGGTGATCTGCACAAGCGTGGGCTTTACGCGTTGCCAGAGCAGCTCTTTCTGCTTCTGGATGTTCTTGGCGCCCCACCGACCCTGCTGAATGGCATCGTCGGCATAGTACTCTATGTATTCGTCAATCCGCCCGGCTTCCCAGGCTTTGCGCCATTTTTCGATCATGGCGCTGGCGTCGTCGCTGATCTGATCCAGATAATCCGCAGCAAGGCCCAGCTCTTCAGACTTGAACTGCGAGGCGACAATGCGGAAGTCGCCCTTGTCGTCCCTGTTCCACCACAGTGAGCGTACGCCCTGCTCCATGCCGTTGGGCGCTACAACAAGCTGGTCGCAGTGGCTCACAGCCAGCGTGCCCTGCACTTCAAACCGGGGCTTGCGGCTTATGAGGCGCAGCCACGGTACGGCGAACCTGCGCTCAAGCTCGCGTATGGTCGAATTGTACGAATATCCGCGCGGTGTTCCGGCCTCGCGATTGTAGCGGGCCGGATCGTACAGCGATGCAATGTCAGTCGAGCGGGCGGCAAAATCGGCGTTCCAGGCTTTAACGGCTTTTTCCAGCCCGGCCTGAACTTCCGGCGTCAGGGCCATCTGCGCCGCAACCGCCGGTTTGGCGGGCTGCGCGGGCGTCTGCACGGCTGCCGCCGCAGGCGCGGCAACAGGAGCCTGAACAGTCGCGGGCGGCGGCAACTGCCCAGCAGCAGCGGGTTCCGCAGGCTTGGCGGCCTGTTCCCCAGGCTTGGCGGCCGCGCCCTTCTGGGTGGCCTCAGCGTCGTTGCGAGCCGTTTCTTCCATACTGGGGCGCGCGCCCCAGTTTACTTCCGCAGGGGGCGGCGTGGCGGCACGACGGGCAATCAGCGGGTCGTTGGCGGCCATAAGCTTGTCGGCCTGGCCCGCCTTGGCGGCAGCGGCCTTGTCCTGCGAGGGTTGCGGCGCGACAAGCGCCACTGGTTCAGATTTTTCGGGCGCGGCCTCCGGCATATCCAGCCGGGGCGGCTGCGGCGCTTCGGAAGAAGCATCGCTGACCTGCTGCAAAGGCGCTTCGGCCACCAGCTGGCCCTTTTGAAAATCGGCGCGCATGCCCAGATCGCGAGGCGTCCACTCCATACCAACGATGCGAAACTTCTGGTCCGCGCCGCGCTGCCAGTACAGCCTGCGCACGCCCTCTGTAGAAAGATTGGAGGCCGTATACAGCTGTTCAGACCAGGTTACCCAGTAACCGGGACCTTCAAGCACATTGATTTTACGATTGAAAATTTTGATGAACTGCAGGGCTTTGAAAAGACGTTCTTTGTTTTGCCTGAAAGCCCCAAAGTTTTCTGTCATGGCTTTGGAATAGGCATCGGGATTGTAAAAATCGAACATCTTCACAGAGCGGGACGCCCAGGCGTTGCTCCAGTTCTGCATCAGACGGCGCAGCTCCTGTGCGGTGCCGCTGTCGGGCCGTGGCTGTGCGGTCTCGTCCAGCTTATCGGCCAGCACCACCGCCGTGCCCGGGGTCAGCTGCGGGCCAACCTCGTCTATCTCTTTGAGGCCGATGGCGACGCAGCCGCGGGTTGCAAGGGGTTCGATGCCAAAGCCCTTGCTGTGTATCCAGATGCCGTGCCCGGTTTTGCCGCGCAGCCTGTCCACCGGGTTAGGATAGTTCAGCGTGTAGGCGATGCCGCCGTATTCCTTAAAATCCAGACCGCTGGCGATTTTGTATTCCACAAAATAGACGCCTTCGGGCGTGCGCAGGTCGTTGAGCGACTGTTTGTCGCCGGGCAGCTGGCCCGTGGTGCAGGGGTATGTGTATTTGAGCCTGAGAGGACTTTTTTTCTCAAAAAACATGAAGGTCTGGCGCTTTTTGTCCACAGCGACCAGATGCGTCGGCAACCCCTCGTTGTACAGCGTGGCCTGCCATTCTTCAGCAAGGGCCAGGTGGGGCGCGGCAAGCGGGCAACCAATGCCAAAGGCCATCAGCAATCCGCAGGCCAGACACCGAACCAGCCCATGGGCCAGATATCCGGCCGCCGAGCTGATCAAATATTGCGCGCGCGGCCCCCTGGACGCCGCACAGGGGACATGGGCGGCCTTAACGCGCAAGGGCCACCAATTCCGCACGGGTAAAGAGCGCAAGCAGGTCATATCCCGCCTCACGGAGCTTTTCCCGGCCTCCTTCCTCCCGATCCAGGATGGCGCACACCGCCACAATGGACAGGCCAGCGTCACGCACGCGATCGCAGGCCTTCAGCAGAGAACCGCCGGTGGTAACAACATCTTCAAGCATCGCCACGCGGTCGCCCGTGTGGAAGTTGCCCAAGCCTTCAACAAACTGTCCTGTACCATGGCCCTTTGCTTCCTTACGAATCAGCAGGCCGTCGAGAGGTCTTTTCTGCTCATGTGAAATGACCGTGGTTGCGGCAACCAGGGGATCCGCGCCCAAGGTCATGCCGCCAACGCCCTTTATATCCATCTCGCGGAGCATGTTGTTGAACAGTGTTCCGATAAGCCACGATCCTTCGGCATGCAGTGCCGTGACGCGACAGTCAAAATAGTAATCGCTTCTGCGGCCTGATGCCAGCACAAAATCTCCCTCGCGGTAAGATTTTTCTACCAGCAGCCGGGCCAGCCGACGCTTCAGTTCCAGCAGTTCGTCAGGAGAAAATGTTTGCATGATGTATCCTTACGCCTTGTTGGCCGAAGCGTTTTTGAACACGCGGGCAAAAATTTCGTCTTCGTGCTGCAGATAATAAGCGGGGTCAAAAAGTTCGGCAAGGGTGGCCGCGCCCAGACGTCCGCTGATGTCGGCATCGTTGCGCACCAGATCGGGGAAGGGCGTGCGGCTCTCCCAGCTTTGCATGGCCAGCCGCTGCACGGCCTCGTAGGCCTTTTGGCGGGGCAGCCCCGTGGCGATGAGGGCGGTGAGCACGCGCTGTGAAAAATAGAGGCCGTACGAGCGTTCCATGTTTTCGCGCATGCGCTCGGGCTTGACCACCAGGCCGTCAAGCAGCTTGGTCAGGCGGGTCAGCACGTAGTCGGCCAGAATGGTGGAGTCGGGCATGATAACCCGCTCCACAGACGAGTGGCTGATGTCGCGCTCGTGCCACAGTGCCTGATTTTCAAGCGAGGCAAGGGCATTGGTGCGCAGCAGGCGCGAGAGACCGCTCATGTTTTCGGCCGAGATGGGGTTTTTTTTGTGGGGCATGGCCGAGGAACCCTTTTGGCCCTTGGCAAAACCCTCTTCCACCTCAAGCACCTCTGTGCGCTGCAGGTGGCGCAGCTCTACGCACAGGCGCTCCACGCCGCCCGCCAGAATGGCCAGCGAGGTAAAAAAGTGCGCATAGCGGTCGCGCTGGATGATCTGGGTAGAGTGCGGGTCAACCCCAAGCTCAAGATAATCCAGGGCGCGCTGCTCAAGCTCGGGCGACAGAAAGGCGTACGTGCCCACCGCGCCGGAAATTTTGCCCACGCGTATGCTTTCCATACCGGCTTCGACCCGTGCGAGGTGGCGCTCAAACTCGGCGTAAAATCCCGCCATCTTGAGCCCGAAGCTGGTGGGTTCTGCGTGGATGCCGTGGGTGCGGCCCATGCACAGCACGCCTTTGTGGCGTTTGGCCAGCGTTTCGATAGAGGCCAGAAGCCCGCGAATGTCCTTGAGTATCAGCCTGCCCGCCTGCACGAGCAGCAGGGCGTTGGCCGTGTCCACGATGTCGGACGAGGTGCAGCCAAGATGGATGTAGCGCGCGTCTTCCGCGCCCACCTTTTCTTCCAGCGAGGTCAAAAAGGCGATGACGTCGTGACGGGTCACTTCCTCGATGGCCAGGATGCGGTCCACGTCAATGGCGGCCTTGGCCCGGATGTTGTCGACCGCCTGGGCGGGGATGCGACCCATGTCGCTCCAGGCCCGGCAAACAGCCACTTCAACATCAAGCCATGCCTGATAGCGATTTTCAAGGGTCCAGATGCGGCCCATTTCCTTACGGGTATAGCGATCAATCATGGCTGCCTCATGAAGCCGCGCTGGCGGCCTTGGTAGGAGCCGACGCTGCGGCCCCAGTGGTTGGCGAGGGGGCAGGAGCCGCCTTGGCGGCGCTGTTTCCAGAATCCGCGGCTGCGGGCGCGCTGGCGGCCTTGTCATCGGATGCGGCGGAGGCGCCGGAGCCGCCGGACGAGGTCGCGGATGCCGCGCCCTCTTCCTTAACGCCCTTGCGGTAACCGTAGTCGCTTACATACCAGCCGCCGCCTTTGAGCACAAACGACGTATGCGACATGATGCGGGGCGAAGGCTCGCCACACTTGGGGCAGGGTTCCTGCCCGTGACATTCCGATGCCTTGACCCATTCCTCAAACGTATGCTGACACTTGGGGCACTGATATTCGTAGATAGGCATGGTAACACTAAAAAGGCCATGACACGGCGTGCCGCCGCGCTGACCGCTGCTGCTGGTTTGCGCCCCGCGCGGCTGCCCCAAAGGCAGCCGAGCTGAGCACCATATGTGACGGCGCGTGACGTCGCAGCCGTCGGAATGCCGGTTTCCCGTGCAAAAAGCCTAGGCTTTTGCGGCCTTGGCTTCGTGTACGCGCTGCTTGAGGCGCTCTTCACGGCGCTTACGACGGCGAGCCAGTTCTTTCTTACGCTCGATTTTCTTATGTGCCATAATTTCCTCCAGGGGCGAGCCCCATTGATATAAGTGGGTATTCATAGGCCCTTTTATTGGCAAAGTCCAGCCCCGAGGCGCACCGCAGGCCGAAAACCGTCACTGCGGACCTAAAAACATAAAATGCATTATGCATTGCGACCCGCGCCGCCAGCATCATAAAAGCCGCTTATGCCGCCGCCGGTTTCGATTCCGCAGGGCCAGAACCCGTGGCTTTGCAGAATATTTTGCACCTCCGGCTCCAGATTTTTGGGCATCTTTTCCGCCTGCAGCACAGGCTCGGGCGTAAGCCGCAGGCGAAAGTCGCCAAGCGCCCCCGCAGAGGCCCCGTCCCTGCCCACCTGCCCGCCGCACAGCGCGGCAAGCGCGCCTTCTGCGGCAGCCAGCCGCGCAAGCACGGCGGCATCGGGGCGCAGGCCGTAGGCCAGGCGCGTCAGCAGGCAGGGCCGTGCCCGCTGCTCCGGCCTGTCCAAACCTGTGGCGCGGGCGGCCTCACGTACGGCGGGCTTTGACAGCCCGGCCTCGGCCAGGGGCGAGCGCACGCGGCCTTCTTTCAGCGCCTGCAGGCCCGGTCTGTAGGCCTGCAGATCGTCGGCATTGGTGCCGTCGCACAGCACGCGGCCATCCTGCGCCATGGCGGCAAGCTCGCTGCGCAGCAGGGCCACAAGCCCGGCCTTGCAGCCGTAGCACCGGCGGGGGCTGTTGTTCTCCACCTCCGGCAAAGTCAGGGGGTCAAACCGGGTCAGGCGCAGGGCAAGACCGCGCTGTTGCGCCCAGGCCTCAGCCTCGGCGCTCTCCTGCGGGGGAATGTGCGGGCCGCAAACATGCACGGCCAGCACATCGCAACCGCACAACAGGGCCGCGTGACACAAAAAGCGGCTGTCCAGCCCGCCAGAATAGGCAACCGCCACGCGCGGCAACTGGCGCAGCACCACAGCCAGCCCCGCTGGCACGCGATCCGCGCCGCTTACAAACTCATGGCTCATAACTGTCGCTACAATGGGGTCGCAGTCCCCCGGTTTTTTGCGCCCGCTACCAGGTGGTGCGCACCTTGGCCCCGTGCTGCGCCATATATTCCTTGCACTGGCGGATAGAATACTGCCCGTAGTGCACGATGGAGGCGATGAGCGCGGCGGAGGCTCCGCCCCTGGTGACCGCCTCGAGCATATGCCTGGGTTCGCCCGCGCCGCCGGAAGCAATGACGGGGATGGATACGGCGTCGACAATGGCGCGGGTCAGTTTGAGTTCGTAGCCGTCCTTGGTGCCGTCCGCATCAATGGAGTTGACGCACAGTTCGCCAGCGCCCAGGTCCTGGCAGCGCCGCGCCCAGGCAAGGGCGTCCAGACCCATGCGCTTGCGACCGCCGTGGATGACAATTTCGTAACCAGAGGGGATTTCGGCGCTGACGGGCACGGCCAGCACGTCCATGCCCACCACGATGGCCTGCGAACCAAAGGCTTCGGCCCCCTCGCTGATGATGTACGGATCTTTGACCGCTGCTGAATTAACCGAGACTTTTTCCGCCCCGGCCAGCAGCACTGCCCGCATGTCGGCCACGCTGGAAATGCCGCCCCCCACCGAAAAAGGAATGAAAATCTGCTCGGCGACGCGCTCCACCACATCTATAAAGATACCCCGCGCCTCAGCCGAGGCGGTGATGTCGTAAAAAACGATTTCGTCAGCGCCTTCTTCATAGTAGCGGCGCGCAGTTTCCACCGGGTCGCCGATGTCTTCGTTGCCCGCAAATTTAACGCCCTTGGTCAGCCGTCCGTTTCGCACGTCCAGGCAGGGAATCACTCGCTTACTGAGCATGACGCGCCTCGCAGTAATCGTAGAAGTTGCGCAAGATGGTCAGCCCCGGCCTGCCGCTCTTTTCGGGGTGAAACTGCGTAGCCCACAGGCCGTCGCGCCCGTAAACCGAGCAGAATTTTTTGCCGTAGGTGGTGGTGGCAATAACAAAAGTGGGGTCGGGCTCCACATAGTAACTGTGCACAAAGTAAAACTCGGCCCCGGGTTCAACGCCCTCAAGCAGGGGGCAGGGGGCGGTTGCCTGCAGGCTGTTCCAGCCCATGTGCGGGATGGGGGCAGGGGTGCCGTCCTCTTCAAGCATGTTGTCATCAAACCGGCGGCACAACCCGGGCACGACGCCAAGGGTTGTGGTGTCGTTTTCTTCACTGCGGTCAAGCAGAACCTGACAGCCAAGACAAATGCCCAGCAGGGGCTGGCCGCGTTTGACGGCGTCGCGCAGCAGCACGTCGAGCCCTGCGGCGTGCAGGGTGCGCATGGCCTGCCCCGCCGCGCCGACACCTGGAAAAATGATGCCGTGTGCACTGGCGAGCGTTGCCGGGTCTGCCGTGATGGCGCAAGGTATTCCCAAATGCTCAAGAGCGCGGCGCACGCTTGTTTGGTTGCCTGCCTTATAATCCAGAATGGCCAGCATTGTGCATCCTCTGCTTGTTGTTGCCGTGGGGGGAATGGCGGCTAGTGGCGTTAAAAAAATAAGTATATCTTTTTGCCGGTGCGCAGGCAACGCGCGCGATGGGCAGGCCCCGCCCGGGCTGACAAGGAAATCAAGCAAACCGCTAGGGAATGACGTGACAAATCCAATGTTCACGGTTAATATAAAAACCGTGAACATTGTAATTCACAACATCCTGTAAAAACTATTTTTTTAATAGACATCGTGCAGCAATCGCAGGAGGCCCGCATGTACTTTCCCACTGCTGGTATTGAGTGCAACCCGGTTGTTCCCTTTGTCGTAGCGCTTGGCATCTCCTTTATTACCTCCATGGGCGGCATCTCCGGCGCATTTTTGCTGCTGCCATTTCAGATGAGCGTGCTTGGGTACACCAACCCCAGCGTCAGCGCCACCAACCAGTTCTTTAACGTGCTGGCCTGTCCCTCGGGCATATGGCGGTACTGGCACGAGGGGCGGCTTGTGTGGCCGCTGGCCCTTACCATTGCCGTGGGCACGCTGCCCGGCGTTTTTATCGGGGCCCTCGTGCGTATCAATCTGTTGCCAAACCCACAGAGTTTTAAAATATTTGCCGGTCTTGTGCTGCTGTACATCGGCGGGCGCATGGCCCTGACCACCTGGCAGGGCCGGGCGTCGTTGTGGTCGCGCAAGGAAAAGAAAGAAAACATGCCCGTGTGCGAGGACAAAAACGGCAGGCTCATGTGCTGCCATGTGCTCTACTGGAACATGAAGGAAGTGGCCTTTGTCTTTCAGGAAACCAAGTACGTGGTCGCCACCCGCGCCCTGGTGCTGCTGAGCCTTGTGGTAGGGCTTGTGGGCGGCATTTACGGCATCGGGGGCGGGGCCATCATGGCGCCCTTTCTCGTTTCCTTTTTTGGCCTGCCCGTCTATGTGGTGGCTGGCTCCACGCTGTTTGCCACCTTTGTAACCTCGGTGGCGGGCGTTTCATTTTACGCGCTGCTTGCGCCGCTGTACCCGGCCATGGCGGTTGCGCCCGACTGGCGCATGGGCGTGCTGGTGGGCCTGGGGGGCATGTGCGGCATGTATGCCGGGGCCCGCTGCCAGAAGTATGTGCCCTCTATTGCGCTGAAAGCGCTTCTGACCGTAGTTTTGCTCTTTACAGCCATGCGCTATTTGGGCCAAGGTTTCTAGCGCCGCTGCCGCCCGGATTGCTTCTGGACTCCTTATTGGCCAAATTTCTGGCCGGAGCGCTTCTGGATCAGCCGCAAGGCAGCCGGAGGCGCTCCGGCTGTTTTGGGGACAGCGCAAAATTTCAGGTTTGCTCTGTACTGTAAAGGAAATGCAATGAACGATTCCTCGCGGTTGCCCATTGGTCTTTTTGATTCCGGCATGGGCGGCCTCACGGTTTTTAAGGCGCTGGCAGAGCGCCTGCCCGGCGAAGACCTGCTCTATCTTGGCGACACCGCCCGGCTGCCCTACGGCACCAAGGGGCGCGATACCATCATACGCTACACGCTCAAGGCCGCCCAAAAACTGGTGGACATGGGCGTTAAAATGCTGGTTATCGCCTGCAATACGGCCACATCCGCCGCGCTGGTCACCCTGCGCGAGCACTTTGCCCCGCTGCCCGTCATGGGCGTGGTAGACCCCGGCGCGCAGGCGGCAGCCGCAGCAAGCGTCAACGGACATATCGTGGTGGTAGCCACAGAGGCCACCATTGCAGGCGGCGCATACCAGCAGGCCATTGCCCGCATTCGCCCCGACGCCTTTGTGACTGGCCGGGCCTGCACCCTCTTTGTACCTCTGGCCGAAGAAGGCTGGATGAACGGCCCTATTGTGGAAGGCGTCGCCAGGCGCTATCTGGCCGACATTTTTTCACTTGAGGGCGGCCGCGCGCCTGACGCCCGCACCCCCGCGCCCGACACCCTGCTGCTGGGGTGCACGCACTTTCCCCTCTTGCAGGAGGCCCTGCGGAACGTCGTGGGCCCCGGGGTTCGCATTGTGGACTCCGCAGCCACCACGGCCCAGCGCGTGGCGGAAGAACTGCGGGCCACAAACCTGCTGCGTCAGGGCGACGGGCCCGCCCACTACAGTTTTTTGACCACGGACAACACCGCCCGCTTTGCCCGTACTGGCAGCCTTTTTCTGGGCAGAAACCTGCCCGACGACCAGGTCAGCCTGGTCGATCTGTAGCGAGCCAACACATTCCTTGTATTTTACCGGGATAACAAGTGAAATAGGGAACAGCCCAATTTATCAGGATACTGTTCACCCAAACCATATTTCTTGAAAACCCAGAGCAGACGCGGGATTCTGCGGATTTTCGTTGACAGGGAACGGCCCCTAACGTAAGGAAACAAAAGTTCTGACCGCAGCGAAAGCGGTTTTGCTTACGATTCCCCCATGACGCGAAAAAGCCTTGGCGGTTTTTTGGCGACAGTTTCATTTGAGTGCGGCGAATCGGGCCACATCTTCAGACCACTGGAGCCGTGCCCGATCCGGCTTGCAGGGAATAACCGAAATCCTTTATGGAGTAGCATCATGACCAAAGCTGAGCTCGTAGAAAAAATCCATGCCAAAGCCGGCCTGCCCACCAAAGCCAAAGCCGAAGAAGCTCTTGACGCCGTGGTGGCCTCGTTGCGCGAAGCCCTTGCCTCTGGCGAATCTGTGACCTTCACCGGTTTCGGCAGCTTCAAAGTGGTTGAGCGCGCTGCCCGCAAGGGTCGCAACCCCCGCACCGGCAAGGAAATCACCATTCCTGCCAGCAAGGTTGCCAAGTTCACGCCCGGCAAGGGCCTGAAAGACGCCATCAAGTAAGTGGCGTAGCGGCACAATTTTTTTCGGCGGCGCTATTGCCTTGCAAGCAGGGTAATCGCGCCGTCGACATTTTCTCCCGGCATGGATGCGGCCTTGGCCGCCACTGCATGCCTTTGGAGACTGCACCTCTGCGGAGGGGTGGCAGAGCGGTTGATCGCGGCGGTCTTGAAAACCGTTGAAGGTGTGAGCCTTCCGGGGGTTCAAATCCCTCCCCCTCCGCCAGTTTTTGCTGCAAAGTTTAAGGAGCTGAAATCCTGCATGGATTTCAGCTCCTTTGTTTTTGGCAGCGCGGCCGCAGTTGCTTGTGCGCAGGCAAAAGCCCGCGCTGGTCAACATACATATTGGTTGCTATGCTGCAGTCAATCACGGCAGCAGGATTCGCACATGTCTACAGCCATAGCACAGCAAATAGCCCGTACACTTGCCCAGCATGCAGAAATTGAGCTGGCCTTTGTGTTTGGCTCCGCCGCCCGAGGCGCGCTGCGCCCCGACAGCGATGTGGACGTGGCCGTGCTGGCTGCCCGGCAGCTCTCGCCCGAGGCGCGGCTTGCTCTCATGGCCGAGCTAAGCCTGGCGCTCAGGCGCGAGGTTGACCTTGTAGACCTGTATAACGCCTGGGGGCTGATTTTACATCAGGTTCTCACCACCGGCACGCTGGCGCTCAAACGCTCAGACACCGCTTATGCCGCGCTGCTCAAGCGCATGCTGCTTGATCAGGCCGACATGGAACCTCTGCGCCAAAGAATCATTGAAAAGAGTCTGGAACGGGGGTTTTGATGGATACCGATGTCATCAAGGCGAAACTTGTTTCGCTGCAACGCTGCATGCAACGCATCCGAGAAAAAACACCCGGTACTTCCCAGCAGCTGGCAACGGATTTTGACCTTCAGGATATTCTCATCCTGAACCTGCAACGCGCCGTGCAGATCAGCACCGACATTGCCACCACCATTCTTGCCGAATCTTCATCCGTACCTTCCACCATGGCTGAGGCTTTTTTGCTGCTGCACAGGCAGGGCGTGCTTTCCGAGGGCGTGGCGCGCAAGCTGGCCAAAAGCGTAGGTCTGCGCAACATCGCCGTGCATGAATACACAAGTCTGAACTGGGATGTGGTCTACACTGTCGCGCATACGCACATTGAAGACTTTGCGGAATTTGGCCGCGAGATCAGTGCTTGGGTGAAGGCGGGGACGCACTATTGACTCACCTTTCCTTTTGCATTGTGTCACAAGGATAAATTTTGTTCTCTGGCAAGAAAACGGCCCGTTTCTGGGCAGGGATAGCACTCTTATGTGCAGACCTGCGCAGAAACGGGCCGTTGACGCTGCCCAGAGGGCAAAAGACTCCTTGAGACGCTAGCAGCCCTGCGTATAGAACAAAGCCAGCCCGCCCCTTGCGGTTTCGCGGTAGTCGTCCTTCATGTCGCGGCCGGTCTGGTTCATGGTGCGTATGCACAGGTCAAGCCCAACCGGGTGTTTGGTCCCCTGCCCGGTGCGGGCCATCATCCAGGCGTTCCAAGACTTTACGGAACTCATGGCGTTGCGCGAAATACAGGGAATCTGCACATAGCCGCCCACAGGATCGCAGGTCATGCCAAGGTGATGCTCCAGCGCAAATTCCGCAGCGTTTTCGACCACATCCGGCGTTTCACCCATCACCTGCGCCAGCATGCCCGCAGCCATGCTTGAGGCGGAGCCTATCTCGCCCTGACAGCCCACATCCGCGCCAGCCACGCTGGCGTGCCGCTTGATGAGCGTGCCCACCATGGAGGCCACCATCAGGCCGTCCACCAGGTCGGCCTCGGTTTTGCCGCGCTCCTTGATAAGCATGTGCACAACCGCCGGCATAACGCCCGCCGAGCCAGCCGTGGGCGCGGTGACGATGGGGTGGCCCATGGCGTTTTCTTCCGACCCGGCCTGCCCGTAGGCAGACAGCCGCGCAGCAAAGGCGTCGGCCGGTTCCGGCGAGCTGGCGGCCTGCTCCAGCATGAGCTTGGCGCGGCGCTCAAGGCCAAAGGGCCCCTTGAGTTTGCCCTCCAGCCCAAGGCCCGTGGCGGCGCAGCTGTCCATAACATGGATGATGTGCTGCGCGCCCTGCCGGATGTGCTGCTCCGTCTGCCCGGTGATGGCCATCTCGTTTTCGAGCATGATCAGCGGAATGCTCTTGCCCGTGGTCTTCACGATTTCCAGAAGGCCGTTCATGGAATCAAAGGCGTGCACGGGCTTGCCTTTTTCCGGAGCTTTCCAGCCCTTCCACTGCAAAAATCCGCCGCCCACCGAATAGTACTCACGCGAGGCCAGCGGTTTGCCCTTGCCCAGCAGCTCAATGACCAGCACGTTGCTGAACGGGGCCTCAATGGCGCCCTGTTCAAAAATGACGTCCGAATCCCTGAGCGGAATTTTGGCCGGGCCAAGCACCACGGTGCGCGTGTCGTCCGGTTTGATGAAAAGATTGTCCAGAAACTCGGCTTTGCAGTCCTCTGGCTTTTGCCCAAGCAGGCCCGCCGCCACGGCGCGGTCGGTGCCGTGCCCCTTGCCCGTGGCCGAAAGGCTGCCGTACAGGTGCACCTTGACGGCATCGGCCTGGGCCAGCTGATCCTGCGGCAGTTTGGAGCACAGGCCGATAAAGTCGTTGCCCGCCGCCATGGGCGCGATGGTGTGCGAGCTTGAGGGGCCGGGGCCGATCTTGAACATTTCAAACACGGTCACGTCAATGGGGTTGGCGCAGGCGCTCCCCGGTTTCCACAGGGGGTCAAACCCCGCCCAGGAAAATGACGGCAGGCACAGGCCAGCGCCCGTCACAGCCATGGATTGCAGAAAACGACGACGGTTGCACTGCATACAGCATTCCTCCTGACTTATCTGGCAGATTGCGAAGCCGACTGCCGGGGCTTTTGGTAGGAAACAGGGCCGGTGGAGTAGTTGGTTCGGCGCAGCCATGCGTCGGAATACCCGGCCTTTTGGGTCATTTTGTCAGGGCTGTTGATAAATCCCTGACAGTACCGGGCCACCAGCTGGGGAAAAAACTCGCGCCAGTCGCGCACTGCGGCCTCGGCCTGCGCGCGCAGCGCCTTGGCAAAGACGGCTTGCGTCTGCGCCGGGGCAGAGGCAACCTTGGGGGCAAGCTCGGTTTGCAGCGCCGCCACGCGGGCGGCAAAGGTTTTTTCCATGCCTGCAGCCTTGTCGGCAATATCCTTTGAAACAGCGTCATAGCGGGTGTTGGCGTATTCGCTCACCAGGGCATAGGCCCACCAGGCGGAATCATTGGCAAACCGGCGGGTGTCGCCCTGCTCGTAGCCCGCAGGCATGGGCGCGACGGCCAGCGGCACAAATACCGATTCCGCCGCCGGGGCCAGCGCAACCCAGCACACCAGCGAGAGCGGCTCGGGCACGCCGGGGCGGTACTGCGCAATGGTGGTGTAGCCGGTGTAGAACATGCCCATGGGGCGCTCCCATGCGCCTTCAAGCTTTGAGGCCGGGGTTACGTCGCCGCTGGGATCCTTGGGGCCGATAAAACGGTTGGGATTGCCGAACGGCCCTGCGGCCACGCCCTTGGTAAGGTCAAATTCCGTGCCTTCGTAGTGATCGCGGTGCATGCGTTTGAGGTCGTCCAGGCTCAGCGGGCTGTCGGGCTTGACGGAAAATGGATAGGCGCGGGTTGTGCCGCTCTCGACCCAGGCGGGCAGCTTGAGCGACGGGGCCGCCATGGAAAACGCCCGCCACACCCGCCGCAGCGAGTAGTAGGGATGATTGTATTCGCCGTCGCTCACGGTGGTCAGCCAGTCGAGGGGCTTTGAGGCGTCCCTGGGGCTGCGCATGTTGTAGCGCTCCACCGTGGCAAACAGGGTTTTGCCGTACATCTGGTCAGGGTTGCCGGGCGTGATGTCGCGGATGCGAAACTCATTGGCCGCCACAAAAAACTGCCCGTCCGGCACGCGCTGGGCCACCCACAGGCCGCCGGTTCCCGCCGGGGAGGGGGCCATTTCCATAACCCAGGCTTCATTTTTGTCGGCCACGGGCAGGGTTTCACCCGTGCCGTAATAGCCGTACTGCTCGATAAGCGCGCCCATCAGTTCAATAGCCTCGCGGGCCGTCTTGCAGCGTTCGAGGGCCACGCGCGCCAGCTCGGACGAGTAAAAAATACGCTTGCCCGGCTCTGCCGTGCAGGTATTGTGCGCCCCGTCGGTGCACTCGCCAAACATGAGGCCGTGCTCGTTCATGACGGCGTAATTGCCGTCGATATAGGCAAAGGTGTGCCGCACCTGCGGGATAAAGCCAAGGGGAACGGTGTGCGGCGTGGCGGGATGGTTGTAACCCGGCGCACGTTTGGGATCAGAAAGCCGCGGAACAAGAAAGGTATTGGTGGCGGGGTTTTCCTGCACGGCCACTGCGGAATCGTAAACCGGGCGCTGCGCGCCCTCGGGCCAGTCGCGGGCGGGAACAAACACAAGGGACTGGTCGCCAAGGTCGTTGTCGTCCGAATGGCTGACCATCACCGAGCCGTCGGCGCTGGCTCCTTTGGTAACGATGGTTGTGGTGCAGGCAAGGGCTGCAGATGGCAGCAGCAGGGCCAAAGAAACACAGCAAGCAGCAGTCAGCAACTTCATGCAACCTCCCTGGTAAATCAGGCCGTCATCAACTCCGTCCCCAAACTGATCAGTCTGCCGCCCGTTTTTGCGTCAGGCAGGCTGTTTACCATCAGCAAACTGTTCCTTTTGTACCGCAGGGGTGCATACGGCACAAGAACTGTCTGATCTCTACGCTTTTGTGCTGGCAAACAGTAGCCTTCCGTTCCGACAACTGTTATCGTTAACCCAATGCCCTCTCCATATCTGACCGGCAGCAATCCACAAAATGCCCAGCCCATATCAGGTATTAACGGCAACTTTCCCTCGCCAGCGCTCCATAAGCGCCCACTCAACGGCATCGCCACGGAGGTTTGTCCATGCTTGCATCTCCCTACAAGGAATTTAAAGAAGCCCTTTTGGACTTTATTTCTAAAGACCGCATCCACACAGACCCGCTGCGCATGCTGGCCTATGGCACGGACGCCAGCGTGTACCGCCTGACGCCCAAGATCGTGGTGGACGTGCTGGACGAGACCGAAGTTGTGCAGCTGGTGGCACTGGCCGACCGCATGCGCGTGCCTGTCACTTTTCGCGCCGCAGGCACCAGCCTGTCGGGCCAGGCTGTGTCTGATTCCGTACTGGTGCGCATAGGCAAGGGCTGGCGCAACTGGCGGGTGGGCGCGGGGGCCGAGCGCATCACCTTGCAGCCCGGCATCATCGGCTCCGGAGCCAATAAAATTCTGGCCGAATTTGGCAAAAAAATCGGGCCGGATCCGGCCTCCATCGACAGCTGTTTTATCGGCGGCATTTTTGCCAACAATGCCAGCGGCATGTGCTGCGGCACATCGGACAATTCGTACAAGACCGTTATTTCTTCGCGCATGGTGCTGGCCGACGGCACGCTGCTGGATACGGCCGACGCCAAAAGCCGCGCCGCCTTTGCCCGCACCCACGCCCACATCCTCAACGGGCTGGCCGACCTGCGCAAACAGATCATGGACAACCCGGAGCTGGCCGACCGCATCCGCCGCAAATTCAAGATCAAAAACACCACGGGCTACAGCCTCAACGCCCTGGTGGATTACGAAGACCCCTTTGAAATCTTGCAGCACGTCATGGTCGGCTCAGAGGGCACGCTGGGCTTCATAGCCGAGGTGACCTACCGCACGGTGGAGGAGGCCCCCTTCAAGGCCTCGGCCCTGTTGCTGCTGCCCACGGTCAAGGCCGCCTGCGATCTGGCCACGGCTGTGGCAACCCTGCCCGTGGCCGCGGCAGAGCTTATGGACCGCGCCTCGTTGCGCTCGGTTGAGGGAACCCCCGGCCTGCCCGAGGGGCTGGAAACCCTGGACGACAACGTGTGCTCCCTGCTGGTGGAAACCCGCGCCGCCAGCCGCGAACAGCTTGAAAAGGACATCGCCGCCATCGACGCGGCCTTTGCCGGCGTAACCTTTGTGCGGCCCTACGCCTTTACCGACAAGCCCGAGGAATTCACCAAACTGTGGCTCATACGCAAAGGTATTCTGGCCTCGGTGGGCGGCATGCGGCCTGTAGGCACGTCCATTGTGATTGAAGACGTGGCCTTTACCCTCGACAGACTGGGCGAGGCCGCCACCGACCTGCAGGAGCTTTTTGCCCGCCACGGCTACACTGTGGCCCCGCTCTTTGGCCACGCGCGCGACGGCAACCTGCACTTTGTCTTTTGGCAGGATTTTGGCGCACCGGCAGAGGTGACCCGCTACAAGGGCTTTATGGAAGACTTCTGCAAGCTGGTTACAGAAAAATACGACGGTTCGCTCAAGGCGGAGCACGGCACGGGCCGCAATATTGCGCCCTTTGTGGAGCTGGAGTGGGGCAGCCAGGCCTATGCCATCATGAAGGAGATCAAAAGCCTGCTCGACCCCAAGAACATCCTCAACCCCGGCGTGCTGCTCAACAGCGATTCGCAGGGGCACCTTAAAAACCTCAAGCCCCTGCACCCCGCCGACGAGCTGGTGGACAAGTGCATGGAATGCGGTTTTTGCGAATCTGTCTGTCCCTCGCGCGATCTTACGCTCACGCCGCGACAGCGCATCACCGTGTACCGCGAAATATGCCGCCTGCGCGCGGCCGACCCCGAAAGCAGCGAGCTGAAAAAGCTGGAAAAGGGCTATGAATACATGGGCAAGGCCACCTGCGCCACAGACAGCCTGTGCCGCCCCCGCTGCCCCGCTGGCGTGGATACGGGCGTATTCATTAAAAGCCTGCGCAAAAAGGACGCCGGTTCGCTCAGCAAAAGCATTGCCGGAAGCATTGCCGACCACTTTGCGGGAACGTGCAAGGCCATGTCCATCGCCCTCAACAGCGTGGACACCCTGCACCGCATGCTTGGCACAAGCATCATGCGCGACGGCTCGCGCCTGTTGCGCTGCCTGACCTTCAACAAGGCGCCGCTGTGGAACAAAAACATGCCCAAGGGCGGGGGGTCGGTCTATATGCCCTCGCCTTACACCAGCAATGCCAAAAAGGTTGTCTACTTCCCCAGCTGCATAGCCCGCAACATGGGCCCCGGCGAGGAGCACAGCGACCGCCGTACAGAGCCGGAAGCCGTCATCAGCGTGCTGCTCAAGGGCGGGTACGACGTCATTCTGCCCAACAATCTGGACAAGCTGTGCTGCGGCATGGCCTTTGCCAGCAAGGGCCTTGCCGACGCGGCCCATAAAAAGGAACAGGAGCTGGAAAAAGTGCTGCGCGAGGCCACCAATAATGGTGAATACCCCGTGCTGTGCGAAACAAGCCCCTGCCTCCTGCACATGAAACAGACCCTCGACCCCAGCATCAAACTGATGGAGCCTGTGCAGTTTATCCTCGAGAACCTCATGGACACGCTCAAGCTCAAAAAGCTGCCCAAAACCGTGGCCCTGCACGCCACCTGCTCCATGCGCAAGATGGGCCTTGAGGGCAAGCTTGAAGAACTGGCCCGCAAGTGCGCCCAAACCGTCGTCGTACCCGACGGCATCAACTGCTGCGGCTGGGCGGGCGACCGTGGCTTTACCCACCCAGAGCTCAACGAGGCCGCGCTCAAGGGCCTGCGCATGCAGGTAAGCACCTGCGAGGTGGGCTATTCCTCCAGCCGCACCTGCCAGATCGGCCTCTCGCTGCACGGCGGCATACCCTACTACTCCATAGTCTATCTGGTTGACGAAGCCAGCGACTAGCAAAACGCGGGCGGCTCTCAAATGAAGGCCGCCCGCAGTGCTTTTGCCGTGCGCGTGGTCAAGGACGCGCTTCATGCCAATACTGTTTACGACTGCTTTCGCTTGAACATCTTTTCCAGTTCGGCGGCGTCCCAGCGCAGCACGCAGGGGCGGCCATGGGGGCAGTATTCCCGGTCGGGGGTTTCCAGCCACTGCTGCAGCAGCCCGGCGGCCTCGTCGTCGGCAAGCCGCTGCCCGGCCTTGATGGCCCCCTTGCAGGACATGGATATGAACATGTCAGCCAGATCGTCCTTGCGACCGGCCAGCGCCTCGCGCAAAAAGTCCCTGGCCTCGGCGCGAGAGAGCACCGGGGGCATGGCGTTGACGCGCAGGTTGCCGCCGCTGGCCTCCAGAGCAAAGCCCAGTGATTCCAGCCGGGGCCGCAATTCAAAAAAACGTTCCATTTCCGCCGGGTGCAGGGGCAGATCCAGCGGCAGGGCCAGCAGCTGGCCAGAACCAGCGAAGCCCCCGCGCCGCAGGCGGGCGTACAGCACGCGCTCGTGCGCCGCGTGCTGGTCTAGCAGCAGCAGCGCGCCCGAAGCATCGCGCAACACCAGATAGGTCAACGCCACCTGCCCAAGATAGGTAAACGATCCCACTGTCAGGGGCTGACGCTCCTGCCCGTGCGCAAAAAACGCATTCTCCGCACCCATGGCTACACCTGGGTCGCCAGCGCCGTCGACGCCTGCATCCGCAAATGCAGCGCCGCCTGTCGCGGATACGTATTCCTCGCCGCACCCTGTCTGCGGGGTCTGCGCGTAGCTGGACGCACCCTCCGCAAGGCCCGAAGGCTCCGCCGGGGCCTCAACAAACAGCGCCTCCGGCTTCTGGCCCGGCATTGCCGCCGCCTGCGCCGTGGGGGCAGCCAGCCCGGCCCGCTCCGCGCTGCCGGGGGCCGCGACGCCCCATGCGCCAGTCGGTTCGCTGGCCTGCCACGGAGTGTCCTCGTCCTGCGTTTTTTCACGCTCCTGCGGCTGAATGAGAGGCGGGTTGTCCAGCCTGCCCCAAAAGCCCTGCGGACGGGGGGCCGACGCCCCGTCGGCCTTTTCCGTTTCTGGCTGTCCGGCGGCTGCCTGCGGCCAGATATTTTCGGCCACATCAAAGGAGGTGACCAACGCCCCCTGCACGGCGTGCAGCACGGCGGAAAACAGCGCCGATTCGTCCCTGAAGCGCACCTCTGACTTGGCCGGGTGCACGTTCACGTCAACCTCGGCCGGGTCCATCTCGACAAACAGGGCCACCTGCGGAAAGTCCCGGCTGGTCATGCGGCCCTTGTAGGCCTCGCGCACGGCGGCCATCAGGCGCTTGTCCGTAACCGAACGCCCGTTGACGTAAAACAGCATGCGGTCGCCGCGCGGCTGGCTCACGTTGGGCAGGGCGGCAAGCCCCCGCGCGCGGATGCCGTGCCGGGTCGCGTCAAAGGGGCGCAAGGCGTCCACAATAAGCTTGGGCCAAAGCACGGCCAGACGTTCGGCCAGGCTCTGCCCCGGCAAAAAACGCAAGGCCTCGCGTTCGCCCGCGCTGAGGCTCAACCCTACAGCGGGCCGGGCCAGAGCCAGCCGCGCCAGCCAGTCCTGCGCGCGTTTGAACTCGGTGGAGGGGGTCTTTAAAAATTTCAAGCGTGCTGGTATGTTGGAAAAAAGGTCGCGCACTTCCACCCGCGTGCCCCGGTGCAGGGCGGCAGGAGCCGAAACCCTCAGCACGCCGTGCTCCACTTCAACCTTGTGGGCCTGCGACTGTCCGTCGGGGCCGGTCACGGCCGAGGTAATGGAAAAACGCGAGACAGAGGCAATGCTTGGCAGCGCCTCGCCCCTGAAGCCGTACGAGCTGATGTGCTCAAGATCTGCCAGACTGGCGATTTTGCTTGTAGCGTGACGGGTCACAGCCAGCTCAAGGTCGTCCGCAGCAATGCCGCAGCCGTCGTCCTGTACGCTGATCAGGCTCTGACCGCCGTTTTCGAGGCAAACATCAATCTGCGCGGCGTCGGCGTCAAGGCTGTTTTCCACCAGTTCCTTAAGCACGCTGGCAGGGCGCTCTACCACTTCGCCAGCGGCGATCTGGTTGCGCAACTCAGGCGGGAGCAAACGTATATGACGGTGTTTTTCAGACATGCCCGCAGTGTATTCGGCTGCGCTCAGCAAGGCAAGCGGCCCTGCCTGCGCCGCATGCGCGCCTGCGCGTGGCGAACAAATTCCGGCGGCGGGGCTTGCCTCGGCGCACGCTGTGCTTATGTATGTAAGGCTAGGCTGCGAATGCGCGCCGCCAAACTTCTGGCAGCGCGTAAAGCACGCAGGGAGGTTTTTATGCAAAGCAACACCATGAAAGCCATTGCCGAGCCCCTGCGCGGCACTCCCGTGCCCACAGGTTACGACCCGGAAATGCTCTATGTAGAATGCGCACGCTGCGGCTCCCCCGTCATGTGGGAGCAGGGCAAGGCCACACATATTCTCCATATGGCCGGTATCGATCCCCTTGAGCTCGATTCGTCCTGCATGCTGGTTACAGACGGCTGCCCCATGTGCAGCGGCAAAGACCAGTACACGGTACAGATATTCCGGGTCAGCGGCGAAGCCAAGACGCGCCGACCCCCATTTTTCGGCAACGCGTAGTAGCCAGCGCGGGTCTACCCCGCCCGCGTACACCCCAGCAAAAGGCCGCCGGTTCATGTGCCCGGCGGCCTTTTTGCGTCTTGGACCATACGTGCGTCGGCATCGTCTCAGCCTTTCAGCCCCGGACATTCAGTCTCCGGGGTTTTTTATTTACCGCCCGGCCCCCTGCAACAAAAAACAACATTTTCTGGCACAATAAAAAATAAATATTGGTTGATTAACCAACATATCAACAGCCCGCTTGACGATATTATTCACGAGGAGCATAACACAAAGCAACAAACTTGAAATAAAATTAACACTCAACCGTCACGCCGGAGCCGCCATGTTGCCAGCAGAACGCCGCAGAGAAATGGCCCGCCTCATCAAGAACAAGGGCGCGGTCAACACGCGCGAACTGGCCGAAGCGCTGGGCATTTCCACCATGACGGTCAGGCGCGACCTCAAGATGCTTGAAGAGCGCAACCAGCTTGAGCTTACCTGGGGCGGCGCTGTACCCCTCAACTTTGAGGCCAACGACATCCCCCGCGCCCGCAAGGCCGTGTCCATGCTTGACGCCAAGCTGGCCATCGCCCGCGCTGCCAGCCTGTATATTAAAAACGAAGACTTCATCGCCCTGGATGCGGGCACCACCAGCCTTGAGCTGGCCCGCCTGCTCCCGACCCTGCCGCTTACCAGCCTTGGCGTGGTTACCCCTGACCTTGAAATTGCACTGCTGCTTTCCGGCTGCGAGCATATTTCGGTTTTTCTTTCGGGCGGGCGCATCGACCCGGTCAGCCGCGCCTGCAACGACAGCGACGCCGTGGCCTATCTGCGCGGGCTGCGTCTCACCATGGCCTTTGTGGGCACCAACGTATGGGATATCCACCACGGCGTAACCACCAGCACCCCGGCCAAGACGCACTACAAGCGCCAGCTCATGGTCAGCGCCGACAAAACCTTTTTGCTGGCTGACTCATCCAAATACGCCAAATTCAGCCCCTGGCTGGTGGCCGAACTGCAACGCTTTGACCACATCATCACCGACGGCGGCCTGCCCGCTGAAGCCCAGGCCGCCCTGAACGACGCAGGCGCGCGCCTGTGCGTTGCAAACTAGACCGTCACAACTACCGGAAGGTTACCGTATGATCATAGCCGTTATTGCCGACGATTTTACAGGTGCGAACGACAATGGCGCGCTGCTTGCCGCCAAGGGCTTTTCCAGCGCCACCTGCCTGGGCCTTGCCCACTGGAACCCCAAGGAGTTTACGCAGTGCGACGCCGTTTGCCTCAATGCCGAAAGCCGCCTGCTGCACCGCCAGGACGCCTGGAAGTCCGTGTACGACGCCGTGCGGGCGTTTAATCTTGAAAAACCCGCCCTTGTCTCCAAACGCATAGATTCCACCCTGCGGGGCAATGTGGGGGCGGAGCTTGAAGCCGTGATCAAGGCCATGGACGACAGCCACGGTCACAACGAAACCCTTGCGGTGATGGTATCGTCCTACCCGCATTCGGGCCGCATCTGCGTGGGCGGCTACCAGATTGTGCATGGCGTGCCGCTGGAGCGCTCGCCCATTGCCAAGGACGCTGCCACCCCCGTGCACCACACCGCCGTGCTCAAAATCATTGCCGACCAGACCTCGCTACCCTGCGGCTTTGTGTCGCTGGAAAAGGTGCTCGCAGGCCCCGCCCCCGTGCGCGAGGCCATTGAGGCCGCTCGCGCCAGGGGCTGCCGCGCCGTGGTCTGCGACGCCGTGTCCGACGACGACATTGCCGTTATCGCCCAGTCGCTGGCCGATGCGCCCTATCCGCTGGTATCGCTCGATCCCGGTCCGTTTACCGCCGAGCTTGCCGCCGCGCGCATCGAGGCCCCGCGCGCGGAGTTTGAAAACCGCATCTTTCTGACCGTGGGCAGCACCAGCGAGCTCACCCGCGTGCAGATGGAGGCCTTGCGCCTCGCTCACCCCTGCCACATCGTGCCCATGGACGTACGCAAGGTGCTGGCGGGCGAGGCGGAATCGCAGGCCGAGTGCCGCCGCGTGCTGGACGCCGTATTTGCCGCGCCCGAAGACACCAAGGTTCTTGGCGTGTGCACCGCCACCAGCAAGGAAGACGTTTTCCCCATGCAGGAGATGTCGCAGCGCCTCGGCATTGCGCCAAGCGAAATTTCGCGCCGTATCAACATGGCCCTGGCCCAGGTGGCCCAGAAAACCCTGCAAAACGACAACCTGCGCATCGGCGGCCTGTACACCTCGGGCGGCGAGGTTACGGTTTCGGTCATGCGCAAGCTCAAGGCGGGCGGGTTTTCCGTGCGGGTCATGGTGCTGCCCCTTGCCGTTTACGGCCACATTATCGGCGGCGAGCACCCCGACCTGCCCATGATCACCAAGGGCGGCTTTGTGGGCGACAAGGACAGCCTTGTGGAATGCGTGGAATACCTGTTCACCAAAATTTCAACCCGCAAACGGCCTGCCTAGACCGCAGCCTCGCAAATCAACCTGTTTAAATACAAGGATTTTATAGATGAAACCCCTGATTTGCGCCCCCATGGGCGACCCCGCCGGCGTGGGACCGGAAATTCTGGCCGCCTCGCTGGCGGACCCTGCCGTTGCCGACATGGCCACGGTGCTGGTGGTGGGCAATACCGAAATCATGCGCCGGGCAGCCGACATCATGAAGGTCAACCTCGACTTCAACGAGGTGGACGCCAACCTCAACGGCTGGCACGAGGGCGCGGCCAACATCATCAGTCTGGACAACGTGGACATGGCCAGCTTTGCCTACGGCAAGGTGCAGGCCCAGTGCGGCAAAGCGGCCTTTGAGTACATCAAGACCTCCATCGAGCTGACCATGGCGGGCAAAACGGCGGCAGTGGCCACCACGCCCATCAACAAGGAATCGCTCAAGGCGGGCGGCGTGCCCTACATTGGACACACCGAAATATTTGGCGACCTGACCGGCACAAAAGATCCCCTGACCATGTTTCAGGTGCACAACCTGCGCGTATTCTTTCTCACCCGCCACCTCTCGCTCATCGACGCCTGCCGCGCCGTAAAAAAGGAACGCGTGCTCGACTACATCAGCCGCTGCACCAGCGCCCTCAAGCTGCTGGGGCTGAAAAACCCCAGCATGGTGGTGGCGGGCCTCAACCCCCACTGCGGCGAGCACGGCCTGTTTGGCAACGAGGAAAATGCCGAGGTCGTCCCGGCCATTGAAGAAGCCCGCCGCCAGGGCTTGAACGTTTTCGGCCCCAACCCGGCGGATTCCGTTTTTCATTTTGCCCTCAAGGGAGCCTGGGACGCCGTGCTTTCGCTCTACCACGACCAGGGGCACATAGCGACCAAGATGGTGGACTTTGAGCGCACCATCTCGCTTACGCTGGGCATGCCCATTTTGCGTACCTCGGTGGACCACGGCACGGCCTTTGACATTGCCGGCACAGGCAAGGTCAGCCCTGTCAGCATGGTGGAGGCCATACGTCTGGCTGCGGAATACGCCCCCAATTTCAAAAGGGCCTGATTTCAGGGCAGAGGATGTGATTTGCGCACCGCAGCCGGAGGGTGGCAGAGCAAAAAAAGAACCTACCGTCGCACCGTCAACCATTCCCCCAACCCTTACCGGCGCGGGCAAGCCCCCACCGTATCGCAACCACATCCACGGAGGTTGAGATGACTGCCGTCCAATCGTTCGGCATCGGCTATTCAATGACCATGCTGTGCATTTCCATCGCCATCGTCATTGTGCTGTGCATTTGCTTCAAAATACACGCCTTTGTTTCCCTGACTGCGGCCAGCCTGTTTCTGGCGCTGACGCACAACATGGAACTGGCCAAGATTGTCATGGCCTTTGAAGGCGGCCTTGGCAAAACCCTGGGTTTTCTTGCGCCCATCCTGGCCCTCGGGGCCATACTTGGCAAACTGATGGAAGTCTCCGGCGCGGCAGAACGGCTGGCGCGGACGCTCATCAACATCCTCGGCCAGTCAAAAGCGCACTGGGCCATGATGGTTGTGGGCTATATCTGCGGCATCCCGGTTTTTCTGCAGGTGGGCATCATCCTGCTGACGCCGCTCATGTTCTCCATCGTCAAGGAATCCAAGCTGCCCCTCATTCAGGTAGGTATGGCCCTTGTGGTGGCCCTGACCACGGTGCACTGCATCGTGCCGCCGCACCCGGCCGCCATGGCCGTTACCGACCTGCTCAAGGCTGACGTGGGCAAGGTTATCTTTTTTGGCCTGCTGGTGGGCCTGCCCGCCGCCAGCATCGCCGGCCCCATCTACGGCAAGTTTATTGCCAAGCGCCTGCCCGCCGTGCCCCTTACCGGCGTGTACGCCAATACCGAGCCGCGCAAGGAAGCCGAGCTGCCCCCCTTTGGCAGCTCGCTGGTCGTCATGCTGCTGCCCCTGCTGCTCATGATCGCCAAGACAGTGGTTGAGCTGACCATCGACAAGCATAACCCGCCCGCGTACATGCCCTATGTCAACTTTGTGGGCACGCCCATGATCGCCCTGTTCATCTCCGCCGTGGTGGCCTACGTGGTTTTTGGTCTCAAGCGGGGCTTCAGCTGGGATCAGCTGGGTCGCTTCAGCGAGCAGGGCATGGCCCCGCTGGCCTCCATCATGCTGGTTATCGGCGCGGCTGGCGCGCTTAACCAGATTATCACCGACAGCGGCGTGGGCATTGTGCTCAAGCAGGTGCTCACCAGCATCCACATCAGCCCCCTCATCCTGGCCTGGATCATCGCCATTGCCCTGCGCTTTGCCCTGGGCAGCGCCACCGTGTCCATGATGACCGCCGCCGGGCTTATCCTGCCCGTGCTCAGCAGCAACCCCGGCATTGACCCGGCCCTTATGGCCATTGTCATCGGCGCGGGCGCAACGGGCGCTTCGCACGTGACCGACTCCGGCTTCTGGTTTGTCAAGGAATCCCTTGGCATACCCATGGGTTCCATGTACGCGACCTATACGGCGGGCACGACCATTGCGGCCGTGCTGGGCCTTATCGGCACGCTGCTGCTCTCCATGTTCCTGTAATGAGCAAAGCGCCGGGGTCTGGTGTTTCGCAGGCCCCGGCGCTATCATGGAACACGTAGTCTCTCTGCCACCGCAAGCCCACCATCAAGGAACCTGCAATGAAGATCGTCATCGCTCCCGACTCGTACAAGGAATGCCTGACGGCCCTGCAAGTGGCCGCTTCCATCGAATCCGGCTTCCGCGAGGTTTTTCCTGACGCGGTCTACGTCAAGGTTCCTGTGGCCGACGGCGGCGAGGGCACCGTTGAAGCCATGGTCGAAGCCACGGCTGGCCGCCGTGTTTCCGCAACCGTGCGCGGGCCCCTGGGCAACCCGGTGGAGGCTGTTTACGGTCTGACCGGCGACGGCGCAACCGCCGTCATCGAAATGGCCGCCGCAAGCGGTCTGGGGCTTGTGCCGCCGCAAAAGCGCAACCCCCTCAACACCACAAGCTACGGCACAGGGCAGCTCATACGCTCGGCGCTGGACGCCGGAGCGCGCAAATTCATTCTGGGCATTGGCGGCAGCGCCACCAATGAGGGCGGGGCAGGCATGCTTCAGGCCCTGGGCGTGCGCCTGCTGGAAGAAAACGGGCACGAAATCGAACCCACCGGCCTTGGGCTCGGCAGGCTGGCGCGCATCGACATGTCGGCCTTTGACGCCCGCCTTGCCGACTGCACCATTGACGTGGCCTGCGATGTGGATAACCCCCTGTGCGGTCCACGCGGCGCGTCGGCCATTTTTGGCCCGCAAAAAGGCGCCGACCCGGAGATGGTGCGGCAGCTCGACGGGTATTTGCAAAATTTTGCGGCCATTGCGCGCCGCGACCTTGGCGTGGATATGGCCGACCTGCCCGGCGCGGGCGCGGCCGGAGGCATGGGCGCGGCCATGTACGCTTTTTTGAAGGGGCGGCTGCGCCCCGGCAGCGAAATCGTTACCGAAGCTGTGGGTCTGGACGCGCATGTGCGCGATGCCGATATCGTTGTCACCGGCGAGGGCCGCATTGACGGCCAGACGGCCTTTGGCAAAACCCCCGTGGGCGTGGCCCGCGTGGCCAAGCGTCACAACAAGCCTGTGATCGCCATCGGCGGCTCGCTGCGCAACGACGTGGACGCCGTGTTTGCCCACGGCATAGATGCCGTTTCAAGCGTGCTGTACCGCCCCTGCACCATTGACGAGGCCCTCACCGAGGGCAACGAAAACCTGCGCATGGCCGCGCGCAACATTGCCGCCATACTTGCCATGGGTCTTGAGCTTGGCGCAAACGGCGCGGGTAAATAACAGCATGCTTACCGACTACCGCCAGAGCTGGCGCACGCACCCCGGCTTTAACATCCTCTTTGTCTGCGCCATGGCGGCAGCCTGGGGCATCTACGCCGTGCTGTACGCCGCAGCCCTGCCATGGGCCTCGCAGCAGGCCAATGTGCTGGTTTTTGTGGTGGCGGCCCTGTGCCTCATATTCATCTTTGTCACCCCGCGTTACGGCTTCAAACCCACGGCGGTGCACTACGCAATCATGGCGGCGACCTTGCTGCCGTCGTTGCCCAACGGGCAGGAAATCATCCGGCAGAGCGGCCTGCTCTTCTGATTTGCGCCGCCCGCATCTGGCGCTGACAGAATGCAAAAACGGCCGCACAGTAACGTGCGGCCGTTTTTATCATTACACGCCTGCGGCGGCTGAGCCACGCAAGCGTTCAACGCATGCTTACGCCTTTTTGGCGCGCAGGCCCGCGAAAGCCAGAATCACGCCCAGGGCGATGCCCAGCGCCGCCGCAAACAGCACCTGAAAGTGCGCGGGCAGCATAAAGGTGATGGTGTGCGCGGGTATCCAGAAAAAGGGAATGGTCTTTTTGAGCACAAAGCTCCACATGGAGTTCCAGTCGATGCCGCGGAACAGCGAAGCCACGTCGGGCATGGTGCAGAGGCCGCCGAGCGTGCCGCCGGTGCCCGCTATGTGCAGATCGGTGAGTTTGTGGGTGATCATCAGCACCGGGGCAAACAGCACGTTGATGAGCACGCTGATGGAAAAAGACATGAGCAGCTTGGCGCCAAAGCTTGTCGGAGCGCCCGAGAGCAGACCCATCTCGTTGAGCAGCTTGAACGTACCCGCGCCGTAAACGGTAAAGGCAATCTTGATGCCGATGCCGAGAAAGCCCCAGATGACGGCCTTGGGCAAAATGCCGAAGCCAGCCCTGTTATAGCCGCCCGTGGTGATGCGCAGTGCAATGCACTCGCCAAGCGTCGCCAAAATGGCAAATTTGATAAAACTCATGCCAAAAGGATACTGGGCGGTCAGGCTGATAAAGCCCTCAAGCGCTCCGGGCCCAAACCCCAGCCATCCGAACGCCGCCACACAAACGCCAAAAACCACCAAATCCTTTTGCCGCATACCCTCTCTCCGTATTCTCGTTGACGCTCAGGGGCTGTTGACTCAATGAGAAATTTTGTTTCCTGCCAAGGCAGGGAACCTTTTTATGAAAGGCGTGTACTACGTTGGGTACTCAACTGTAATAAAAAGGCGTCCTGACGCAAGCAGGGGCAAATGAGCCATAGAGTGAACAGGCCATCGTCGGTTGGTCCCGCGCTGCGCGTTGCCGCCTGCAGCTGGGAAGGATCAGCCATGGCCGCGCAAACGCGCGGCCAGTCGCATCAGCCGTCAGACGGAGGGGGGAAACCGTCAATACCGGCTGCCGCATACTAGTTGCATTTTGGCTCCGCGTAAACACCCGGCATGCACAAACTTGCGAGCACGAGGGGGGGGATCAGGCAAAATCAGGCGCTGGGCCAACGCACAGGGCGGACTTCGGGGCTGTCCTCCTGCAGCGAGCCTTGCGGCCCCGCCTCGGCATAAGCCTCTACCGCCTGCGGCTTGAGGCCGCCGGTAAGCGCGGCCTGCCTGAGCACCTCGCGCGTGCGCGCAAACAGGTTGCTGAGAATGGAATTGGAAACCAGCATGCCGCTGCGGGTCAGCCGCATATAGCCCTGCCGGATGCGTATGAGGGAGTTTTCGTGCAGGGCCTGCACCAGCCGCTGATGGTCGCGCACAAAGTCGCGCCCGGTCATTTCGCGGTATTCCTTGATGCGCAGCCCGCGCGCCGTGCGCAGACGCAGCATGAGCAGCTCGAGCACGCGCGTTTCGGGCGTGAGCTCTTCCACCTCTTGCCCCAGCTTGCCCTCGCGCGTGCGCGCATTCCAGGCGGCCTGACTTGAGGGGTTGGTCCAGCGGCGGTTGTTGATGGTGGACGTGGCCGAGGGGCCTATGCCCAGATAATCCTGCCCTTCCCAGTAGCCCATATTGTGGCGGCACTGAAAGCCCATGCGGGCGAAGTTGGAAATTTCATAGTGCAGATAGCCCTGCTGCTCAAGCATGGCCGCGCCTTCCATAAACATGATGTTCTGGTCGCGCTCCGGCGGCAGCGTGAGGCGGCCTTCCTCCACATCCAGCTCGATGGGGGTGCCCGGCTCAAGCGTCAGCCCGTAGGCGGAAATATGATCGGGCGCCATGCGTATGACATCCTTGAGCGTCTGCAGCCACTGGCGCACGCTCTGCCCCGGCAGGCCCCACATGAGGTCAAGGTTTATGTTGGCGCAGCCCGCCTCGCGCGCCAGAAAGGCCACATGCAGGCTGTCCTGCGCCTTGTGCGGACGGCCCAGCAGACGCAGCATGCCCTCGTCCATGCTCTGCACGCCTATGGAGAGCCTGTTGATGCCCGCATCCAGATACTGGGCCGCGCGGTGGCCGCCGCGCAGCGATTCCGGGTTGGCTTCAAGGGTTACCTCGGCCTTGGGCGCGAGCTTAAAATACTTGCGTATGCGTTCCATGGTCAGGCCGATGATGCGCGGCGAGAGCAGGCTGGGCGTGCCCCCGCCAAAAAACACCGTCTGCACCTCGCTGCCGCCAAGCTCGTCGCCCCAGTGAGCCAGCTCAAGAAACATGGTATCCACATAGTCGCGCACAGCCGGAGAGGAGGCCGCATCCACGCCGCGTCCCAGCGGGATGGAATGAAAGGCGCAGTACCGGCAGCGCGTGGAGCAAAATGGAACATGAACGTACAAAAGCATAGACAATCCTGTGAGTGACAAAAAAACGACGCCCGATAAGCCCGTAACACCCCGCGAAACAATGAAAAAGCAGAAGCGCAACAGGCAGGCAACAATCCAGCTCAAAGTGTTGCAAGGAATATGCCCGTACCCGCCTGCCTGCCTGAAATTCCGCCTGCGGGCGGCTGGCCGCCCTTGGCAAAACGGCCACGCCGAAGTATATTCACCTATTGGAACGCGGCGCAAGCGTCAGGCAACAGCCCCTCGCCCGCCACAGAACCCATGCGCCGCGCGGGCATCGCACTCAGAGCATTTCAGCTTTGAAATACTCTGGCGTCTGCTCACGCAGACACCCGCCATGCAGGCGTAAGCGCTGCTTCAGCCGTTGGCGAGTCTTCGGGCCTTGCGGCAGCCGTTTGCCGCAGAAGCGGCATTACGGATGAAGACAGCTCCGCTATTTATTTGCGCTGTTAAGCGCCGGAACGTGCGCGCCTTAAACGTTGAGAATGCACATTCTCAACGTTAATCTGCTCTAGGAGAACGCAACTCTATGGATATACGCTTTCAGAATCTTGGGCCGGAACAATGGAAGGGAGATGTTTTGCTGGCTCCCGCCTGCCAGGGCGAGGCCCTGCTTGACCAGTTCCCCGAGCTGGACAAGGTCGCTCCCTGGCTGGTCATAGCCCCTGCCCTGCGCGACTTCAAGGGCAAACAGGGCGAGCTGGCCCTGCTGCACGGTCACCCCGACCTTGCCGTGCCCCGCGTGCTGGCCGTAGGCCTTGGCCCACGTGAAAAAGTAACCACCGACATCATCCGCAAGGCCGTGGCCGCAGCGGTACAGCTGTGCCGCAAGCAGGGCTATACCTCCATGGTGCTGCCCGAACCGGCGCTGGCAAGGCTGCCAGGGGGCCGCGAGCGGCTGGTTGAAGAATGCGTATGCGCCGCGCTGCTGGCCCTTTACAGCTTTACGGCCCTTAAAAAGGCCGACGCCGACGAGCTCCCCGCCCCGCAATGGCTGGCCGTGGCCTTTGACGGGCAGGAAGTGCCCGACGCCGCCCACGCCGCCGCCCGCAGGGGCGAAAACGCCGCCTGGGCCGTCAGCCTTGCCCGCGACCTGGCCACCACCCCCTCCAATATGCTCTACCCTGACCTGCTGGCCCAGAAGGCCCAGGAGCTGGCGCGCGAAAAAGGCTTTGCCTGCACCGTGCTTGACGAGACCGAGCTGGAAAAAGAAGGCATGGGCTGCCTGATGGCCGTGGGCCAGGGCTCGGGCCGTCCGCCCCGGCTCATCGTGCTTGAGCACGCCCCGCAAGGGCACGAGCAGGATAAACCCCTGGTGCTGGTAGGCAAGGGCATCACCTTTGACTCGGGCGGCATCAGCCTCAAGCCCGCCGCCAACATGCACCAGATGAAGGCCGACATGACCGGCGCGGCCACAGTGCTGGCCACGGTGGCCGCCCTTGCGCAGGAGGACGCGCCCCGCCGCGTGGTGGGGCTGCTGGCCTGCGCCGAAAACATGCCCGGAGGCCGCGCCGTGCGCCCCGGTGATGTGGTGCGCGCAGCCAACGGCGACACGGTTGAAATTCAGAATACCGACGCGGAAGGCCGCCTTGCCCTGTGCGATGCGCTGGCCTATGCCCAGAAAAACTGGGTCCCCGCCGCAGTGATAGACATAGCCACGCTCACAGGGGCCTGCGCAGTTGCCCTGGGAACCCAGCTGGCGGGCCTGTTCAGCGACGACGCCGACCTTGCCGAGCGCATACGCGCGGCTGGCGGCGCTTGCGGCGAAGAATACTGGCCCCTGCCCCTGTGGAAGCCCTATACGGAAAATCTCAAGAGCGAAGTAGCCGACATCTGCCACATGGGCCCACGCGAAGGCGGCGCCATCAATGCCGCGCTCTTTTTGCAACACTTTATTCAGGAGGGCGTGCGCTGGGCGCATCTGGACATAGCTGGCGTAGACTGGGCCGCCAAGGCCACGCCGCTTGTTCCGGTCGGTCCCACGGCCTTTGGCGCGCGTACGCTGCTCGATCTCGCCAGGGGAGGCGTGTAATGAAGGTATTTCTCATCGGAGCCGGTCCCGGCGATCCGGGCCTGTTGACCCTCAAGGGGCGCGATGCCCTGGCCGCCGCCGATGTGGTGGTGTACGACGCCCTGGCCAACGACAGCCTGCTTTGCCACGCCCGCCCCGACGCGGAAAAAATCTACGTGGGCAAGGTGGCGGGCAACCACGCCCTGCCGCAGGACCAGATCAACGCCCTGCTGGTGCGCAAGGCCAAGGAAGGCAAGATAGTGGCCCGCCTCAAGGGCGGCGACCCTTACATCTTTGGTCGCGGCGGCGAAGAGGCCGAAGAGCTTGTGGCCGCTGGCGTGCCTTTTGAAGAAGTGCCGGGCATCAGCAGCACCATCGCCGCTCCGGCTTACGCGGGCATTCCCGTGACGCACAGGGATTTTTCCTCCTCGGTGACCATCATCACCGGGCACGAAAACCCCAACAAGCCCGGCTCTGTGCACAACTGGCGCGCCCTGGCAGCCAGCGCCTCCACCCTGGTTTTTGTCATGGGCATGAAAAACCTGCCCGACATCGCCCGCAATCTGCTTGAAGCCGGCATGGACCCGCAAACTCCCGCCGCCCTTATCTATCGCGGCACCACGCCCTACCAGCGCAGTCTGGTGGACACGCTGGCGCGCCTGCCGCAGGCGGCTGTGGACGCCAAGTTTACCAACCCTTCGGTTATTCTGGTGGGCAAGGTGGCAGGCCTGCGCGACACTCTTGGCTGGTTTGAAAAAAAGCCCCTGTACAGCCGCAGCGTGGTTGTCACCCGCGCCCGCGAGCAGGCCAGCGGTCTGGCGCAAAGCCTTGTGGATCTGGGGGCCGAGGTCATCCAGTGCCCCACCATTGAAATCAGCCCGCTGGCCGACTATGCCGAGCTTGACGCGGCGCTGGCCAGTCTGGCCTCATACGGCTGGGTTATCTTTACCTCGGTCAACGGCGTAAAGCACTTCTGGCTGCGTCTGGCCAAGGCGGGCAAGGACAGCCGCGCCCTTGGCCAGTGCAAGGTTGCGGCCATCGGCCCCGCCACGGCGGACGCTCTCGCAGAGCGCGGCATCACCCCCGACTTTATCCCCGAGCGCTACGTGGCCGAGGGCGTGCTTGAAGGCCTGCTGGCCCTTGAGGGCGGCAACGTGGCCGGCAAGCGCTTTTTACTGCCCCGCGCCGCCAAGGCCCGCGAAGTGCTGCCCGACGAGCTGCGCAAGGCGGGCGCTGTAGTGGACGTTATTGCCGCGTACGAAACCGTGCCCACCGCCCACAAAAGGGACGATGTGCTTGAGTGCATCAACGCAGGCACGCTGAGCTGCGTGACCTTTGGCTCTTCGTCCACGGTGGAAAACTTCCTTGCGCTTATCCCTGCGGCGACGCTCAAGGCCCACCCGGAAGTCAAGCTGGCGGCCATTGGCCCTGTCACGGCAGAAACACTGCAAAAGCATGGCCTTACATGCAACATCATGCCCATGGATTATACCATTCCGGCACTGGTGGACGCCCTGAAAACGTACTTTGCGAGATAATCAATGCCCCTGAAAATTGCCATTCTGGCCTCCGGCAGCGGCACAAACGCCCAGGCCATGATCGACAAGGCCGCCCAGGGCGTGCTTGATGTCAGCATTGCCCTGATCGTCTGCAACCGGCCCGGCGCGGGCGTTGTTGCCCGTGCGGAAAAGGCGGGCATTCCCTGCCTGGTGCTGGATCACAAGACCTTTGCCGACCGCGAGGGCTTTGACGCCCGCATGGTTGAGGCGCTGCGCGAGGTCGGGGCCGAGCTGGTGGTGCTGGCGGGCTATATGCGCCTGCTGACGCCCGTGTTTCTTGAGGCTTTTGCGGGCAGGGTCATCAACATTCACCCCGCCCTGCTGCCGAGCTTTCCCGGCGTGCACGGCGGCGCGGATGCCGTAAGCTATGGCGTCAAGGTATCAGGCTGCACCGTGCACTTTGTGGAAGAAAAGGTGGACAGCGGCCCGGTGCTTATTCAGGCTGTTGTGCCGGTCAACGCGGGCGAAAGCGCTGACGACCTCATGAGCCGCATCCATGTGATGGAGCACCGCATCTACCCTCAGGCCATACAGTGGCTGGCGCAGGGGCGCATTGAAGTGCAGGAGCGGCAGGTGCACCTCAAGCCAGCCAGCACACCCCGCGCACCGCGCGACGGCGACTGGCTGGTGTGGCCGCCGCTTGAGCAGGGATTCTGACCCAAGGTGCGCATAGCGCGAATTATGGAGAGACCCCCGCAAGGGGTCTCTTTTTGCTGCGGCGGGCCGCCCGGCAAACGCAAAGCATCTGGGGCCACGAGGTACCGTGCAAAAAAATATGGGGCAAACCAGTAAAAATGAGTTTTGTAACCGGCCAAGCCCCTGCCGTTGCCAGCTTTGCTGAACAGTTGCCGTGGGATGGCGTGCCGTATTTCCGCCCAGGCAGCCAATCTCACGCCGCCGCTTACATTACTTACAAAACTTACAAATCTCAGATGACCGTTGAAAAGCGGCTTTTTCCTGTGCTAGATTTCACTATCTTTGAAGGACACATCCATTGATTGTGCACTCAATCAGCATTACTGTCCTGCTGCCAGCGGTAAAAACGCTGGCGCTCATGACAGCCCATTACCAATCATTGAGGAAACCCTTATGACGCAGCAGTTTACACGCAGAAAATTTCTGCAATCGGCCTGCATCACCATCAGCGCGCTGACGGTGAACATGAGCGGCATTGAAAAAGCCCTTGCCGCAGCTGCCGGAGTCGGCCCCATGGCCACCTGCGACGTCCTGATCATCGGATCGGGCGGCGCTGGCCTGAGAGCCGCCGTAGCAGCCATGAAAAAGAACCCCAAACTCAACGTGGTTGTGGTCAGCAAATGCATGCCATCACGCAGCGCCACCTGTATGGCCGAGGGCGGCATCAACGGCGTCACCGATTTCAGCAAGGGCGACTCGTACGAGCTGCACTGCTTTGATACGGTCAAGGGCGGCGACTACCTTGTGGATCAGGACTCCACCCTCAAGTTCTGCGAACAGGCCGGCCCGGCCATTCTTGAGCTGGACTACCTTGGCATGCCCTTTTCGCGTACGGCCGAGGGCAAGGTCAAGGCGCGGCCCTTTGGCGGCGCTTCCAAGGTGCGCTGCAATTACTCCGCCGACAAGACCGGCCACATTGTCGCCCATACCTGTCTGGACGACGCCCTGAACAACGGCGTCAAATTCCTTATGGATCATGAGTTGCTGGATGTGGCCGTGGACAATGGCCGCTGCGAGGGCGCGGTGCTGCGCAACATCCGCACGGGCGAAATCGCCCCTGTGCGCGCCAAGGCCGTGGTGCTTGCCACAGGCGGCTACACCCGCATTTTCTGGAACCGCACCTCCACCCCCTACATTGCCACCGGCGACGGCGTGGCGGCAGCCCTGCGGGCTGGCGTGCCCTTTAAAGACCCGGAGATGGTGCAGTTTCACCCCACCGGCGTGGTGCACGGCGGCGTGCTGATTACCGAGGCCGCGCGCGGCGAGGGCGGCTACCTGCTCAACAACAAGGGCGAGCGATTCATGAAGGCCTACGCCCCCTCCAAGATGGAACTTGGCCCCCGCGACATCGTCGCCCGCGCCATCGAGACGGAAATCCGCGAAGGACGCGGCTACGGGCAGGGTCTGGAATCCTACGTGCTGCTCGACCTGAGGCATCTGGGCAGGGATAAGATTGTGAATGACCTTCCGCAGATCCGTCACGTGGGCAAGCTGTTTGAAAATATCGACCTGGTGGATCAGCCCATGGTCATCCGCCCCACGGCCCACTACTCCATGGGCGGTATTGAAGTGAACAGGTTTGACGACATGTCCACCGTTGTGCCCGGCCTGTTTACCGCTGGCGAGGCTTCGTGCGTGTCCATCCACGGCGCCAACCGCCTGGGCGGCAACTCGCTGGCCGACGCAGTGGTCACCGGCAAGATCGCGGGCGACGGCGCCGCGACCTTTGCCAGCCAGGCCGACTTTGCCGCTGGCAAACGTCTTGCCGACATCACCGCACGCTGGCAGAGCCGCTTCCGCGATGCCACAAACGGCGGCGATGCCAAGCAGCTGTATGCCATCCGCGAAGAAATGGGCGCGCAGCTCTGGGACAACATGGGCATTTTCCGCACCCAGGCCAAGCTCGACGCCCTGACCGGCACGCTGAACGACCTGCGCTCGCGCTACGACGCCCTGCGCGTGCCCAACGCCAACCCCGTCTACAATACGGTATTCACCGAATATGTGGAGCTGGGCAACATGCTGCAACTAGCCCAGGCCGCCTGCCTTGCCGCCTCCGAGCGCAAGGAATCACGCGGCGCGCACACCCGCGAGGATTTCCCCAAGCGCGACGACGCAAACTTTCTCAAGCACAGCATGGTCACCATGGACGACAGCGGCAAGATGCGCATGGGCTGGAAAGACGTGGAAATCACCAAATTCAAGCCTGAGGAGCGGAAATACTAATGGCCACCATCATCATTGACCGCTTTGACGGCAAAAACAGGTTTGAGCAGAGCTACAAGCTGGATGCGGCGGACGTAGCCGGCAAAACCGTGCTCAATACCCTGCTGTTCATCAAGCAGACCCAGGACCCCACGCTCAACTTCACCGCCTCCTGCCGCTGCGCCATCTGCGGCGCGTGCGCCGTGCGCGTAAACGGGCATGCGATGCTGGCCTGCGACACCAAGATGGACGACCTTATCCAGACCTACGGCTCGGATACGTTCCGTATTGCGCCGCTGGCCAACTTCAAGGTCATCTCCGACCTTGTGGTGGACTGGGAACCCGCCATGGAAAACCTGCGCAAAATCCATCCCGGCATGGTGGCAAAGTCCGAATTTTCCATGAAGGAAGGCTGCCGCCAAAACCAGAAAGATTTTGACCGCATTATCAAGCAGTGGGACTGCATCCTCTGCGGCGCCTGCGCCTCCGAGTGCAACAAGCTCAGCGCCGACAACCGCGACTACATGGAACCCTTTGTCTTTACCCACGCATGGCGCGCGGCCAACGACTCGCGCTCCAAAGACCCCCTGCTGCACGGCAAACCCGCAGTGGCTGGCGGTCTGTGGAACTGCGTGCACTGTCAGGAATGCGCCAACCGCTGCCCCAAGGGCATCAGCGCAGCCGACGACATCGCCGGGCTGCGGGGCATGGTCATGGCCAAGGGTATGACCGAGGGCGTCGGCCCGGCCCACGCCAAGTCGTTTTACACCGATCTGGTGGAAGACTCTGGCCGCCTCAACGAAGTGCGGCTTGCCCTGCGCACCGAGGGCATCAGCACCATTGCCCGCGCGGGCATGGCTGTTACCCTGCTGCGTCAGGGCAAAATGAATCCGCTTGAGGCCTTTGGCGGCGAAACCATTGAAGGGCACGACGCCCTGGTGAAGATGATTCAGGCGGCCCACGCCGCGGAAAAGGAGTAGCCGTATGCAGACCGAATTCGCCTTTTTTCCCGGCTGCGTGCTGACTCAGGCCGCCAAGGAATCCAGGATGGCTCTTGAGGCCGTAGCCCCCAAGCTCGGCATTACGCTTAAAGAAATACCCGGCTGGAGCTGCTGCGGCGCTTCACAGGCGCAGGATGTGGACCCCGTGGCAACCCTGGTCGCCAACGCCCGCAACCTTGCCCTGGCCGAAAAAATGGGCCTGCCCGTGCTGACCTCGTGCAGCACCTGCCTGCTTATGCTGCGCCGGGCCAAGGCCGAGCTCGACGGCGGCAAGAAGGACCGCATCAATACCTTTCTTGCCAAGGGCAATATGTCCTACGCGGGCACAAGCGAAGTAACCAGCCTGCTCTGGGTGCTGGCCCAAAATGCCCAGATGCTCAAATCCAGGGTGGTCAGACCGCTCGCGGGCCTCAAGGTTGCGGCGTTTTACGGCTGCCACAGCCTGCGTCCCGAGCACGCCCTTGGCTTTGAAAGCGCCGTAAACCCCTCGAGCTTTGAAACCGTGGTGGCCGCCCTTGGCGCGCAGACCGTCCCCTTTACCAAAAGGCTCGATTGCTGCGGCTTCCACGCCGTGTACCCGGCGGAAAAATCCGTCATGCGCATGACCGGCCAGATTGTGGACAGCGCGGCGGCCTCCGGCGCCACCTGTCTTGTAACCCCCTGCCCGCTCTGCCAGATGCAGCTCGACATTTATCAGGAAGCGGCGCAGGATATCTCCAGGTCCAAGGCCCGCATGCCCGTGCTGCACCTTTCGCAGCTGGTTGGCCTTGCGCTGGGTGTCCCGGCCAAGGCTCTGGGCCTCGACTACAACGTCGTTGACGCAACCAAGGTGGCCTAACAGCCTCTGACATATCAACAACGGGCGACCATTACCCCTTGGTCGCCCAGTGCGCGCCCCCTCTTGAACCCTACCCAAGAGGGGGTTGCGCGTTGCAATAGCAAAGCGCCCGGCCAAGACGACCGGGCGCTTTTTATCTGTAAAACTGGACTGGCTGCGGGCGGACGTTGAACGTCTACCCCCAGGCCTGGGTCACCAGATCGTACAGCTTGACCGAAAGCACCTTGAGGTCAGGCTTGGTGTACTGCACGTCAGCTCCCACAACGGCGCATTTTTTGGCCAGGGCGTCGTTGATCATGGACGAGAATATGGCCACCGGCAAGTTTTGGAGAATCTTGTCGTCCTTGACGTGTTTGCACAGGGCAAGGCCGTCCATGCCGGGCATTTCGATGTCTGTAATAATGCCGTGCACAAAGTCGGAGATGGGGCGTTCTTCCTTTTCGCACCGGTCGCGCAGCCCCTTGAGGTAATCCCACGCCTCCTGGCCGTTGACCTTCTGCGTCACGGTAAAACGGCCTTCCTTGTTGAGCAGATCAAGCAGAAGGCTGCGGATGCTGCTCGAGTCGTCCACATGCAGGATATTGTATGTTTTTTCGCCGCTGTGCTTCATGTCCGACGCGTCAAAGCGTATGGCCATGGCGGGGTGCAGCTCGGCAACAATGGCCTCGAGGTCGAGCAAAAAGATCACCCTTTCTTCCAGGCGCACCACGCCAGTTACCGAACTGCGGCTCACATTCTGCAAAAACTGCCCCGGCGCTTCCACATCCGTCCAGCTGAGCCGGTAGATGCGGTTGACCCCAGACACCAGAAAGCCCGTGCACACGCCGTTGAACTCGGTGACGATGACCTTGGCGTCCTCATTTTCAATGGGGCCGCTGCCCAAAAACTGGGCCATATCAATCAGCGGAACCACACGCCCGTTGCGGTGCAAAAACGCGCCCAAAAGAGCCTTGTGGCGCATTTCCGGCATGGCCGTTACCGGCTGACGACGGCCAATTTCAACAACCTTGGCCACGTTAAGCCCGTAGTGGGCCTCGTAGCCGTCCTGGTTGACGAAAAATTCAACAATTTCCAGCTCATTGGTGCCGGTTTCCAGCAGGATGTTGGTCTGCGCCATGGAAAAGCTCTCCGTTGGGCCAAGGCCCGTTAATGTCGGACGGCAGATCTGTACCTGTTGCTGCCAGCCGGTGAGCAAAGCTTACGCTGCCTTTCTTATCGGTAGCCTGATGCAAACATTTAGCCATAAGACCTCCGTAAGCGATTTTTTTTCGCGCTTTGCAAGGAGGCATCCTAAACATTCATCATACGCTACATATCAAGAAAAAGCCGCGTGGACATGTAACGCTCGCCCGTATCGCAGGCAAACGTGACAATATTTTTGCCCTGCATCTCGGGCCGGGCCGCCAGTTCGAGCGCCGCACGCACGTTGGAACCTGTGGATATGCCGACCATAAGCCCCTGCGCCATGAGCTGACGCGCAGTTTTTATGGCTTGCTCGCCGTCCATCTGGATAATTTCGTCCAGCAGGCCCCGGTCAAGGATGGGCGGCACAAAATCCGCGCCGATACCCTGGATGAGATGCGGCCCGGCCTTGCCGCCCGAAAGCACCGGCGAAGCCGCAGGCTCCACGGCAACAACCTTGAAGCCGGGGATATGCTCTTTAAGAAAACGCCCCGTGCCGGTAATGGACGAGCCGGAACCCACGCCCGCCACAAGCACGTCCATTTTGCCCACGCTGTCCTTGAAAATTTCCGGCCCAGTGGTTTTATAGTGGGCAATCACGGCCTGCGGGTTGGTAAACTGCCCAAGCACAAAGCCATCCTGCTCTTCGGCAATGCGTTTTGCTGCGGCCACGGCCCCGCTCATGCCCTGCGCGGCCGGTGTAAGCACCAGCTCCGCACCCAGCGCCCGCAGCAGATTGCGGCGCTCGACGCTCATGGATTCGGGCATGGTCAACACGCAGCGCAGGCCGCGCATGGGGGCAACCAGGGCCATGCCTATGCCCATGTTGCCGCTGGTGGCTTCAACCAGCAGCCCGCCGGGTTCAATACGGCCTTCATCCAGAGCCTCTTCAATGAGGTAAAAGGCCACCCTGTCTTTGATGGAACCGCCAGGGTTGCGGTTTTCAAGCTTCAGCCAGACCGTGCCGGGCAGATCGTGCGAAAGGTCAAGACGAAGCAGGGGAGTATTGCCGATGGTTTGCAAGACACTGGTCAACATGTAAACACTTGCCTCTCGTTAAAAAAAAGCCAGGAAATTCGTATTGATGGCAGATATTCGCTTTACAACAGAAAGATTTTGCTTAACTGTTGAGACATAATCATAGAAGAAAGCGTTTGCATTGGCAATTTTTGGACGCACTGGCGTAAACAGACCACATTGGGAGGACACCATGAAGATTCTTGCCGCATTGTTCGCTGCCCTTGTGATTACACTTTCCGGCGGCCTTGCCCAGGCAAAGCCCGATACCGTAGAGCTATACACTGAAGCCGTTATGATCGGCGACGTTCCCGCGCTCGAGACGCTGCTGGCCCCAAACTACTGGCACATCAACGCCAACGGCCATATTGAGGACAAGGAACACTTTATCAATACCATAAAAAACAAGGAACTGGTCATCGACCGGCTTACCTTTACCAACGCCCGTACTGCCATGATAGGCGACTCAAAGCTTATCACAGGCACTGGCTATCTCAAGGCCAAGGCAACGCCCGCTCTCCCCGTGGGCCTTATGCGCATCACCGTGGTGGTGGTTTCCAACAAGGGCCGCGAGCAGGTTGTGCTGTTCCAGGGCACGCCTGTTATCTCCACCGAAGACTGCAACGACGGCAACTGCAAGATACAGTAGCCGCGCAATACATGCAGCCCCGCTCTGTCCGTCAGGCGGGGCTGCATGCCGGGAGCTCAGGCTCCCGGCCTGTGTTTTCAGGGACACTACCTCGCTCGTCCATGCAGACGCAAAAAGCCGCCCCTGATGGCAGGGGCGGCTTTTTGCCATACTGCGGGGTATGGCGTCCCGCAGTACGCGTGGAGGATAAACCTAGACCGGCGAAACTTCAAAACTGGCGGCAACCCGTACCCGATCGCCCACTATGGCGGCGGGTATGTTGGTCCCGATGCCAAAATCGCTACGGTTCAGCTCGCCTGTAATGCTGAACGACTGTGTTTCCTTGTTGTTGATGGGGTTGGTGATCCTGTCGCTGGCTGTAATGTTGAAGGTCACCTCGCGGGAGGTGCCGCGCATGGATAGAAGCCCGGAAATGGTACCGGTCTTGTCCGCGCCCAGCAGCACGGCTGTGCTCTGGAAGGTCAGCTCGGGGTACCTTGCCACGTCAAAAAAATCCGCCGTGCGCAAATGCTCGTCTCGCGCATGCACATGGGTATCAATACCGGCGGCCTTGGCGGTCATGGAAAATACGGCGTCCGAAAGGTCGCTGTTGCCCACTTCAAGATCAATATCCACATCCGCAAAGCGGCCGTTAATGTCCGTAATCATGAGATGCCGCACCACAAAACCCAGATGCGAATGGTCGGGATCGTTCTTCCAGCTAGCCATAACAACCTCCTGCAACATGCAGGTTGTACTCAAAATGTATTGGCTGTTTTTGCGGCAACATCTGCCAGCAAAAACATACTTTCACGCTATGAAATAAAAATAAGGTTCCACTCCGCAGAGTCAAGCGGCGCAAGCCGGTTTTTATGAAATAACCCAGGGACCCAACAAACACTGGCGGCCCGCCGGCATCGGCGGCGGCAGCGGCGACCACAAAGCCGCCGCTGCGCCCTGCCCTAAAACACGCCAGGCAAGCCGTGATCGCGCAGGGCCGCGTCGCACGAGCCGATATGATAGGTGGTGTGCGAGGCCAACATGACCATCATGGCCGCATAGCTGAGGTCCCGGCCAATCTTTTTGCTCACCCTTTCCTGCAGTTTGGTAAGATCGGCATCGGCCAGAGCGGCTATCCGAGCGTCCACCGCGCCTTTGACATCGTCGCCATAGGCTTTCATGGCAGTCCTGCTCACCAGATGCCGCCCCTGCTCCCTGAGCATCAGCACGCCTATTTCGTCGGGCGCGGGCAAAAAGGTATCAGAGTCGTTTTCGAGTATAAAAAAATTCAGAACGGCAATGGCATGCGCCACCTGCTGCCATACAGGCCAGCCGCCGTTGGTTTCGGCCCAGATGTTGTCGGGGCAGACATCCATAAACTGGGCCAGAAGGTCCCAGGCACGCTGGAAGGGGGCATCAAGAGCTGTAACTATCTCTCTGGACATGGGACATTACCTCACTCTGTAAAAGTTTGAGGATACCGGTCGCGACTGCGCAGGCAGCCTGGGCAGGCATCGGGGCGCAAGCCCCCTGACAAGCCAAAAACCGCCGCAGCTCCGCGATAGCGGGCGTACGGCGGTTCAGCATGGCACAGGGCAGGCAAGGCCTGTCGCTACGGACTATTCGAAGCGGCTTGCCCCGGTGATAAGCACCATGTCGGTGGGCACATTTTCATGAAAGCCCACGGTCTTGGTCTTTACCTTGGCAATTTTATCCACAACTTCAAGACCTTCGGTCACCTTGCCAAAAACGCAGTAGCCCCAGCCGTCAAGGGTGGGAGAGCTGTGGTTAAGAAAATCATTGTCCACCAGGTTGATGAAAAACTGGCCGGTGGCGCTGTGCGGGTCGCGGGTGCGGGCCATGGCAAGCGTGCCGCGCTCGTTTTTCAGGCCGTTGTCGGCTTCGTTGGTTACGGGCTCACGGGTGGGCTTTTCGTCCATACGCGCGCCAAGACCGCCGCCCTGAATCATGAAACCGGGGATAACGCGGTGAAAAATGGTGTTGGCGTAAAAGCCGTCATCCACATATTTCAAAAAATTGGCAACGGTTTGGGGGGCCTTGTCGGCAAAAAGCTCCACCAGAATGTCGCCGGAGGAGGTCTCCAGCAAAACCGTAGGATTGTCGGACATGGGTGCTCCTTGAATGATTGTTCTGCACAGCGGGCGCTCCCCGCTATTGCCGGAATATAGGGCAAGGAAGCCCGGATGACAATGCCCGTTTAGCGGTATAGGCTGCAAGCATGAACCGCAAGCTTGCCAAACCCCAACCCGCCGCGCTGCCGGGTCTGCCCATAAAGGACGACATTCAGCCCGACCACCTGCCGCCGCAGAATCACCGCGCGGAGCTGCAACAGGCCCTGCTGCACTGGTTTGCCCAAAACCAGCGTAGCCTGCCCTGGCGGGCAAACTACACGCCTTACGAGGTCTGGATATCCGAGGTCATGCTGCAGCAAACCCAGATGGAGCGCGGCGTGAGCTATTTCAACAGCTGGATGCGGCGCTTCCCCGACATCGCCAGCCTGGCCGCCGCCAGCGAGGAAGAAGTGCTGCGCCAGTGGGAGGGCCTGGGCTATTACTCGCGTGCGCGGTATATCCTCAAGGCCGCCCGCAAGATCATGACCGAACACGACGGCGTTTTTCCCTCCGACCTCGCCGCCATACGGGCGCTGCCCGGCGTCGGCCCATACACGGCGGGCGCGGTGGCCAGCATTGCCTTTGGCGAAAAACTGCCCTGCGTGGACGCCAATGTGGAAAGGGTCATTGCCAGGGTTTTTGATGTGGACAGCCCCGTCAAGCAAGACCCCGCTGCGGGCGTCATCCACCGCTGGGCGTTGCGCCTTGTGCCCGAAGGGCTGGCGCGTGAGCACAACCAGGCCATGATGGAACTTGGCGCGCTTGTGTGCCGCAAAAAACCCCGCTGCGGCGTCTGCCCCCTGGCGCGCTACTGCATCAGCCTGCATCTGGGCATTACCGACCAGCGCCCGGTACCGGGCAAACGGGCCGCCATCACGCCCGTGCTTGCCGTCACCGGCGTGCTGCGCTGCGGCGACAGGGTATTTGTGCAAAAACGCCCGCCTTCCGGCGTGTGGGGCAACCTGTGGGAGTTCCCCGGCGGCAGGGTCGAGGCAGATGAAAGTGCGGATCAAGCCGCCGTGCGTGAATTTATGGAAGAAACGGGCTTTGCCGTGCGGGTGGCCCAACGCTACGGCATCATCCGGCACGGGTACACCACCTATCGGCTGACCCTGCACTGCTTTGGACTGGAGCTTGCCGCTGGCGCTGAGACGCCGCCCAAACCGCCGCTGCTCTCCGCTGCCACAGAGGCCCGCTGGGTTGCGCCGCAGGAACTCAACGACCTTGCCATGCCCGCAGCCCATCGCAAACTGGCGGACAAACTTTTTGGCGCCCCGGATGCGGAGGGTGCGGCCGAGCCGCAACAGGCCCCGCTGCCGTCTGAACCATTACAATAAACGGTGCGGCAAATGCGCTTGCGCACCGGCAATGCCGGGCAAAAATAAAGGGCGGACTCGCAGGAGCCCGCCCTTTGTTTTTTTCAGGACATTTTGGTCAGTGAACGAATTAATCCGCCACAACCGAAAGCACGGTCTTTTTGGGGTTCTGTTTGCAGACCTTCATAATCTGGGTCAGGTTGTTTTCCACAGCACCGGCGTCCAGGGTCGTGTCGCCGGTTTTGGCGCTGGCGTAGCCATCAAGCCAGAAATAAAACATGGTCATGGTCTGGGCGTCCAACTGCACAAACGCACTGCAGGGCAGTTTGCCAAAATCGATTTTGTCGCCCTTGGCCGAGGCAGTCATGGGCAAGGCAAACAGGGCCGCCAGCACGATTGCAAAACACAGTTTTTTCATTTTGCACTTCCGGTGTTACAGATTTTGGGACGTACAGAATGCGCACAAAGAGCGACGTGAAACATGATCAACCTTGTTGCAACATACTCGGTTGCAGCAATACATCACTACGATTGCAGTATTTATGATGCTGCCAAAGCATGGGTGCAAAAAACACCGGAGAGAACGAAAAACCGAAACTCTCCGCAAAGGCATATCCCCGCATAGCCCACGATGCCACGCATTACATCGCAAATACTCTCTTATTTTTTTGTCTTTGTCGATACTCAAGGCCTGAATACCTTTTTTTAAAAATCAGGTAGTTTGCAGAATCTTTTTTGCGCACATGACATATACAGCACAATATTTTGCCAGTATTTGCAATTTATGTCTGCAACTGCATTTCTGCAACGCGCAGCATGATTACTGCGCCATAATAATGCTCATTGCATGACAGATCTTCATTGTATTTTTTATTGAGGCCACCGCAGCGCTCCGCCAAATACACATAAAAATTTCTGATTATCAAAACACGTCTGCAAAATATAAAAGATGCGGCTCACGGGCCGGGTTGCGGAGGCGGCAGTACCGCAGTCGCCCATCGGGCGGGACGGCGCAAAAAAAGAAGCAGGCGCAATCCATTTGCTTCTGCTTCTTTTTATGTTCGTTTTGACCTGCCGCGCTGTGCGGGCTTACTTGCCGGGCCCGACAGCGGCATTTTTTTTGCGCTCCATGACCTTGGCCACGGCCTCGGCCAGACCGCCGAGCGAGGTTTCCTTGTAACGCGACTGCAAATCCAGCCCGGTGCGGTACATGACCCCGATAATTTCATCCAGCGAAATAACGCGCTGACGCCCGTCTTCGAGCCGCGACAGCTGGGCGCAGTTGACCGCGCGCTCCGCCGCAACGCCGTTGCGCTCGATGCAGGGAATCTGCACCAGCCCTCCAACAGGGTCGCAGGTGAGGCCAAGGTTGTGCTCCATGCCGATTTCCGCCGCCACTTCCACCTGTTTGACATTGCCGCCGGTAACGGCGCAGTAAGCGCCCGCCGCCATGGAGCAGGCCACGCCCACCTCGCCCTGACAACCGACCTCCGCGCCCGAAATGGACGCATTGAGCTTGTAAAACAGGCCAATGGCCCCGGCAGTGAACAAAAAGTCGCGCGCCCCTTCGTCGGTGACATGGGGGTAAAAATTCAGATAATACAGCAGCACCGCAGGCACAATGCCCGCCGCTCCGTTGGTGGGGGCAGTGACAATGCGCCCGCCTGAAGCGTTTTCTTCCGCTACGGCAAAGGCGTAGAGCATTGGCCACAAGCTCAGGTCGCGTCGCCCTGCAGCCTGCAGGGCGCTCACCTTGCGGAGCAGGTTGGGCGCGCGCCTGCGCACGTTGTAGCCGCCGGGCAGTACCCCATCCGTATAACAACCGCGCTCCACGGCCTCGCGCATTGCGTCCGTGATAGCGGCCACGCGATCATGAACCTCGCTCTCGGACCGCCAAAACACCTCGTTGGCCATGACTATCTGCGCGATGGTCTTGTTTTCGCGGGCGCAGATTTCAAACAGCTCCGTGGCGTTTTCATAGGGATAAGGCGGCGTTGCGTACAGCTCGCGCGGGCGGTCAAAGTCGTCGTCGGTGCGGATAAATCCGCCGCCGATGGAGTAATAATTTTTGGTGTACAGCGGCTGGTCGGCGACGGTGAAGACCGAAAGCGTCATGGCGTTTGAGTGGCGGGGCAAAAAAAGGCCCTTGTGCTCGCACACGTCGCGCTGAAAATTGAAAGGAACGGCATAGGCGCACATGAGCACAAGGTCGGCGTTGTTTTTTAGCTCTGCCGTACGGCGGGCCATCTGCGCAATGTCCACCTCTTGCGGTTCCTCGCCCTCAAGTCCCGCCAGCAGGGCTCCAAGGGTTCCGTGCCCTTCGCCGGTGAGCGCCAGCGAGCCGTACAGCTCTATCTTTACCCGCCCCACCAGCGGCAGCAGGCCGAGCACGGCGAGCTCGCCGGCAAAGGCCTTGCCCGCCACCATGGGGCCAACGGTATGAGAACTGGAAGGTCCGATACCTATCTTGAACAGGTCAAAAACGCTGAGCATGACGCTCCTCCCGCAAATCGCATGGCGAGGCGCAAGGCCTCTGCCGCAACATATCCCGCAAAGGTCACCGGACACAAGCGGTTAGCGGATACGCTTCTGCTTTGTCAGCGCTGCAAACGTCGCCCCGCGCAGCTCTGCCGCCCGGTCGGCCACACGTTGCATGAAGTCGAGCAGACTTTTCTTTTCCCGCTCCGAAAGCACCCCCGTGACGGCATCGTCCCAGGCCTCGATCACAGCCAGAATCTGCGGGTACAGCTCATGGGCGCGGGCCGTGGGAAAAACCGTGGCAGTGCGCTTGTCGCCGGGGTTGACCTTGCGGAGGATGAGCCCCTTTTTTTCAAGCTGCGCAAGCGTGCGGGCCACGTTGCTTTTGTTGATGCAGATGCGCTCGGGCAGTCTGTCCTGGGTGATGCCCGGCTCGCGGCAAAGATAGATGATAAACAGGTACTGGCTGCTGTTGAGTCCAAATTGGGCCAGCGCCCGGTTGAGGTAGAGATAATAGTGTCGGTTGGCCAGTGTAATCCATCTGTAGGCAGGTTCCATGGCACGTTCCTGCGGCATGTTGGCTGCCGCCGCTCTGCAGGGTACAATCGACCTCTGGTCTGCGCCCTTGCGCAAACATGGCCGCAAGCTCGCGCCTTGACAAAGCGTCCCAGGCGGGGGCATAGATCGTTGCGTACGCAACGATCTATGCCCTACCATAAGCACGAGGTCAACCATGCCCATAAAACGAAGCCGCACCCGCGTAGCCCATCGGACGGATTCAGATTTTTGCGAGGCGCTTTCAGCCATTTGCAGGGGCAATTTTATGGTTGTTACCTGCATCAACCTGCTGCTGATGACAGATTATTATCTGATCTTTGTCACCGGGGCGGCCTATGCACAAAAAACCTTTGACGTCAGCCTCAGCCTGGCCGGGCTTTCATCCGGCGTCATGGTGATCGGCTGCCTGGTGGGCCGATTTGTTACCGGCAACCAGCTGTCGTCCATAGGGGGCAGGCCGTGCCTGCTGGCGGGCCTGCTGCTGTTTACGGCGAGCATTGGCGGCCTGTTGCTGGTGCATTCGCTGCCGCAGCTTTTTTTACAGCGCTTTGCCGCCGGGGTCGGCATCGGGGTGGCGGGCACTGCCACCGGAGCCATTGTGGCCTATGTGGTGCCCGTGCGCTTTCATGGTCTGGGCATCGGGCTTTTTAGCATGAGCGCGGCATTGGCGCTGGCTCTCGGCCCTTTTTTGGGCATCAGCATTTCTCAACGATACGGGCATGAAGCCCTGATGCTGGTTAATGGCGTCGCGTGCCTGCTGTGCCTGGTCATTTTTTTCTTTTTGCGCAACCTGCCGCTCATGCGCCAGCATGTGCGCCCGACCTTCAGCCTGTACAGTTATATAGACCCGCGCGTGGTGCGGTTTTCACTGGTGGCTCTTGTCATCTGCCCAAGTTACGGCTGCATCCAGGCTTTTTTGCCATCCTTTGCCGCGCAAAACGGCCTGACCTCCGCTGCCAGCTTTTTTTTTCTTATATACGCTGGCGCTGCCATACTCACGCGGCCCCAGACTGGCAGGCTTTTTGATAAATACGGCGAGCATGTGGTCATGTACCCCGCGCTGCTGCTTACGGCCATGGCCCTGTGCGTTCTCTCCCAGGCCGACAGCACCGCCGGGCTGCTGGTCGCCGGGCTGCTGCTGGGCATGGGTTTTGCCAATTTTCAGTCCGTGGGGCAGGCGGTATCGCTCTCGCTGGTCTCGCGGTCGCGCTATGCGCAGGCCACCACCACCTTCTATATCTTTTTTGACCTTGGCATTGGCCTTGGGCCGTACATTTTTGGATTTTTCATCCCCGTTGTCGGCTACAGCGGCATGTACCTTCTGCTGGGCATGGTGGCTCTGACAGCCGTTGCCGTTTACCGACTTGTGCACGGCAACCGGGCGCGCTGACAACGCCAGTAATGGCCGGTTGTGCGCAGGCTGCGGGCTTGCCTCTTTTTTCCTCCGGTTGTAGGCTGATGGATAAAGATATTTTCCGAAGCCAAGAGGAATCCATGGCCAGTCAGAAGTCCCCCAAAGAATCCGAAGACACCGCGCCGGCAGCGCAGCCCGCTACGCCCGCCGACGCCAAATCCACCAGCGCACAAACCTTGCAGGCCGCTTCTGAAGCAGCGCAGGCAGAACAACACAAAGGGTTGAGCAAAGTCAGCAAGGGCGCCTTTTTTGTAGGCATTGCCCTGGCTCTTGTGCTGGGCATCTATGTGGGCAGCCTTGTGCCGTCCATGTTTGCGCCCGCCGCGACCGCGCAGCAGGCCGCCCCGGCTCAGGCCCAGGCCCCAACCCAGACCCGGCAGGATAACCAGCCCCCCATGCCACCCGAGCTTGCGGCCAAAATCGCCGCCATGGAGCAGAACGTTCTTGCCAACCCCAAGAGCGCGGAAAACTGGACGGAACTGGGCAACCTCTATTTTGACACCGGCCAGTCGCGCAAGGCGGCCGAGGCGTACGAACGTTCGCTGGCGCTGGCCCCCGATAGCGCAGACGTGCTCACCGACCTTGGCATCATGTATCGCGAACTCGGCGAGTTTGATAAGGCCGTGGCAAGTTTTCGCCGCGCCTCAAGCGTAAATCCCCGCCACGAAAACGCCATGTTTAACGAAGGCGTGGTGCTGTACTTTGATCTCAAGCGCAAGGACGACGCCATGAAGGCATGGCAGCGCCTGCTGGCGATCAACCCCGGCGCGCGTGCCCCCGACGGGCAGACTGTTTCGGATGTGATCAGGAATTTGCGCTAGCTGCGGCAACCGCAAAAACCGTCATACGGCAAACCGCCCCCTGCCGCGGAATCGGAGGCGCTTTTGTGCCTGAAGGGGGAAAGCATATAGATATACCGGCGAACTTACAGGCGGAACAACCATGACTGTCTTTTTCTCTGGCATTTCGCGTGCCCTGCTGCGCACGTGCGCTCTGTTTTTGTGCATTGCCTGCGCAAGTTTCGGCGCACCTTCCATAGCGCACAGCGGCATGATTCCGCCCGTGATGCGCGCCTCAAGCGTGCCTCTGTTGCCGGATCTTCAGTATTTTATCGATGTTACAGGAACCATGGATGTAGAGGAGGCTGCTGCCCCCGCCAACAGCCAGATGTTCAAACCGCTGGACGTCAAGGCCCTGCCCCGCGTGGCCGGGGTCATGTGGCTGCGCTTTACCCTGGCTCCCCTGCCCGCTGGCGGTCGTTCGCAGGCAATGCTGCTGGACCTGGGGGCAGACATTCCGGCCGACCCGGTGCTCTACGAACCTGCGCCAAACCCCCTTGGCGACGGAGTGGAGTGGCGCGAAATTCTGCCCGCCCACCGCAATGTTTTGCTGTTGCCGGAGCCGGGGCCAGAGGCTGTTGCCTGCTATATACGCCTTGACGGCCTGCCGGGTCTCTGGTTTTCGCCCATGCTGCGTACACCGCAGGACGCCGCCACCAACCTGGGCAGCCTTTCGGGCACTGCGGCGCTTTTGGCCCTTGGGGTTGTCATGCTGCTGTGCCTGCTGCGCGGCCTCTCCGAGAGGGGCCAGTGGCGCGTCTGGACAGCCCTGTATGTGGGCGTGGCGCTGCTGCAGGGCGTGTTGGGCATGCCCGCCTACGGGTCGGGACACATTACGCTCACACAGGCGCTGGCCGTGCTTGCGCCGGGTCTGGCCCTCATGCTTTTGCCCCACGTGGGGCGTCACCTCATGCGCACGCGGGGTCGCTCGCCCCTGCTGGACGCGCAGTTTGTGCTGCTTTCGCTGCCTGGCGCGGCTCTGGCCCTGTTGCCGCTTCTTCCCGGTTTTGGCTGGAGCATACGTTATCTCTCCCTTTGGCCCGCGTGTACGGCCATTTTTTCGCTGAGCGCACTTGGCGGCGCAGTTATGGGCCTTGGCGGCGCCCGCCGCTTTTTGCTGGGCTGCCTTGTGCCGCCCCTGTTTGTGGTTGCGGGCGTCATGGGCCTTGATTACGGCTACGCGGCCAACCTGCTGGCCTCCGCGCCCCTGTGGGGCACGGCGCTGAGCGCCCTGCTTATTGCGGGAACAGGACTGCCGCGAGACATGGCGCAGACAGAAGCCCCATCCAAGACGGGCAAGGGCGCGTCCAGCAAACGAGAACCCGCAACATCCACCCGCAAAAGCATCGCCGGGCTGGATGCTGCCCTGGTAAGCTCGGGCCTGGACGATGGCCCCATCAACCTGGAAGCTCCGCTTGACGACCCCAATCTGCGTCTGCTGCCGCCCTCTGCAACGGCCAAAACAGCAGCGGACTTTTCCGCCCTGCCGGTAGACATATCTGACAACGCCGAGCCAGCCCCCCATGCCGCGCGTGCAAAAAATCAAAAAACCACAGCCGCCAGCGCCGACCCCGGCATGTGGGAAAATATGCTGCGCCCGCCGCTTGACCGCCTCATGCGCGAGGGGGCCGCGCTCAGCCACTGCTCGCTGCCGCCCGCCGTACGCCAGTATGCGGAAAATATGCTCGGCGCTGCGGGCGACATGGCCAAGATTATCGACAACCCGGGCCAGACGCTGGAGCAGTCCAGCGTCGGCGAACCGCGCACGCCCTTCAACCTGCAGCATCTGGTGCGCGCGGCCCACGACGGCGTAGCCGCAGCCGCCGAAAATGCGGGCATCGGCCTTGCATGGTACATGCCTCCCCTGCTTGGGCATATGTATGAGGGCCAGGCGCGCGCCCTGCGCGAAACTTTGGGCATGCTGCTTGAAAGCGCCGTGCGCGCCACCACGCGGGGGGCCGTGCACCTTTCGGTGCGGCGTGTTCCCGAAACAGTCGACCCCGGACACCTGCTCTTTACCGTGGCGGACACGGGAGCGGGCATTCCGCCGCGCGACAGGTCTTCACTGGCGCTCACCCGCGCCTGGGAGCTGGCTGGCTCCAACAACGGCTACCTCAATGTGGAGTACGGCCCGCAGGGATCCTCCATCGCCTTTACCCTGCGCCTTAAGCCCCTTGAACTCGCCGAAAACGCCGAGCCAGCCGCACCGCAGGCCCGCACCCCCCATATTGCTGTAGTGGCCGAAAGCGCCGTGAACCGTCAGGCGCTGGCCCACATGATCGACAACCTGGGCTGCAACAGCACCGAATCGCGCAGCATGCACGAGGCCCTGCAGTGCAACCGCGAGGCTCCGGCCTTTATGCTGGTGACCCAGTATCCTCAGCACGGCGCGGCCGAGGCCGATGCCCTGGGCCGCTTTGAGGCGGAGGCGCTCGAATCGGGCCTGCCCGTATTCAAGGCTATGGCCATCACCAAGGACGATAAAGACTGGGACTCGCTGGCGGAAACAGGCTATACCCACGCCCTGCTTGAACCTGTCGACGCCGAGGCCTTTGCCGCAACCCTGCGCGAAGTACTGGACGAAGCGGGCTTTTCCGGCAAACAACCAGCCAATCCCTCGGCGGAAGCCATGTCTGCCATGCCAACAGACACAATGACGGCAGATGCTGGCGAGACTTTGGCCATGCAGCCTCTTGACGATCTGGCCCTCGCCGCGCGGCAGGATTCTCTGCCTGACGATGCCTTGCGCATGGACGCCCGCCCCGCGCAGCAACCGGAGCAGAACCCTCTGCCCGACCTTTTTGGGCAGGACGCCCCGGCGGGGGATATGCCGCTGCTTGACCTGCAGCAGGCCGATTCGGCACCCGTGGCCGCCGACGCACTCCAGATGGCCGGCCCTGAGGCTCCGCTTTCTTTCAGCGCGCACGAACAACCGGAACTGACCCGCCCGCTTACCGACCAAGGCGAAATACTGCTGCCGTTGATGTCAGACGCCGCCGCGGCAGCCGACGACCAGGCCCCCATTGAACTTACCGACCTCTTGCCCGCTGAAAACGCCGGGGAGGACGCAGGTCTGCGGCTCTCCCTGCAGGACGATGCCCCCACCGACACGGTTGCGGCGGAAGCGGCTGTTGATCAGCCTGAACAGGCAGCAGCCCCCCAATCCGGCCTTGCTGCGACAACCTCGGCAGCCCCTGCACCGGAACTTACGCCAGACGTAGCGGCAGATCTGGCGGCAGATCTGGCGGCACTTGCCCCGACAGCCTCGCAGCCAGATGCCCGATTGGATATTCGGGCCGACGCCAGTCATGATGTTCAGCCGGAGAATGAGCCCGCCATTGCGCCGGAAACACCGGAAGCCCTGCCCGAGGAGCTGCCAGAGGAGCTGCCAGAGGAGCTGCCAACGCAGGCGGAGAACGCCGCCGCGCAGGCAAGCGCAGGCAGCGCGGATGAATTTTTGGCTTCGGCCGGGCTTGAAGGCCCCCACTGGGCCGCTGAATTTCCGTCGACGGATGCCGCTGCCTCAGAGGGCCCGGCTGATCTTGCAGCCCTCGCCGACGGGGCGGCAGAGGTATTGACGCCAGCACCGGTAGACGCCGCGACGGCTCAGGCTGCGGCTGAAGCCAGCTCCGCGCCGGAGCTGCCAGCCAGCCAGACCGCCAGCCAGACCGCCAACCAGTCGGGCAACCCCTTTGCCCATGGATATGCCAGCGGCCCGACGGAGGAGCAACCCCCTGCGCCCGTTGCCCATAACGCCACGGCTGACACGGCTGACATGGCCGAGCCTGCCGCAGAGTTCGCCGGGGCCGTCGGACTGGACGCCATTGAATGGCCCGACCCCGGCGCGCAGACCAATCAGCAGGACAAGCAGCAGACCAGCCCGTTTGCGCCCCTCAAAGGCGGGGTAACACCTGCGGAATTTATTGAAGCGGCTCTGCCCGCGCAGCCGGGCATGCCTGCGGTGCCTGAGGCGGAACAGCCGGAACCCCCACTGCCCGCACCGGCTGGGCAGACTGAGACAGAAAATACGGACTCTCTCCGGGCTATGACCGGCAGGGCTGGCGAAGCCACGCTCTCGCCCGTCAATGCAACCGGCGGCACGGCTGCCCGCAAAGAGGACTTTGACGTGCCTGCGCCCGCAGGCAGGGGCGCGTGGGACAACTACAGCCTGCACGAAGAATGGGTGGGGGAACCCATGCCCCTCGGCACGCCGGTGCCAACCGCCCGGGTGCTGCCCGAGCGGGCCGACCGTGGAGCTGCACAGGCCGTTGGCAAGCCCGTTACCGAACCCCCTGCACGGGCCGCAGCCACCGTTGCTCAGGCGCGGGAGACCCAAAAGACGTACGTGAGTCCAAGCCTTGCGCATCCCGGTGAATGGGTGGGCGAGCCCATGCCCATGACTAAACCCGCGAAGCAGGAAGAAGAACCGGCCCCGCAACAGGCTGACGACCGCCGCAACCGCCCGGTCGAAATGCCGCGCACCGCCACAGGCAGGCTTATTCTCAAGCTGCTGGGCAGCGCAGGCGACAGACCGGCTGCGGAAGGGCAGGACCAGACCAGCGACAAGCCCGACCTGATGGCCGATCTTGCGGCCATGCCCGAACAGAACACGCCTGCGCCTTCAACCCAGGCGGCTGCCGAGCCCGCCGCGCCAGCGGAACCCCGGCGTACCGCAACCCAGCTCAAGGCCAGCGGCGCGGCCAATTCCATTATGAACTTTATCGCCGGAGCCGCCGAGGCCCTGCGCCACACAAACCACGAAGGCCAGCCAGAGGCGGACAGCCCCACAGGCGCAGCACCAGCCCCCGCGCAGCAGCCTTTTGCGCCCGCCGCGGCGCCCTCTGCGGCGCTGGTTGCCCCCAATGCGCCGCGAGAGACAGACCAAACAATTCCGCAGCTTGTGGCGCGGCTCGACTCCGCCATGGACGACGCGCAGCAGGGCTTTAAAAACCGGCGCTGCGCGGTGGTGGGCGATGCGGCCAACCGTATTGCCACCGAGTCCGACGCCTTTGGTTTTCGCGTGCTGGCACGCATGGCCCGTTGCGTTGAACGGGCAGCCAAAGCCAACGACATGAACGCCCTGCGCGATCTGTTGCCCGAGCTGGCCGTGGCGGTCGAGCGCAACCGCATCGGGCTTACCCCGCGCCGCTAGCCGACACTTTACTGCAGACAAAGGGAACCCATGTACAAAACCATACTTATCCCCGTAAGCGACAAAAACGGCCTTGGCCGCGCAAAAGCCGCGCTTGCCCATGCCCGCAACTTTTCGGGCGCGGAGATTGTGCTGCTGCACGTTTTTGAGCCCCTGCCGCAGATCGTAGGGGGCGCAGCCCACGCGGAGCTGCTCGCGGAGCAGAAAGCCAAGGGACAAACCCTGCTCAATACGGTTGTTGCCGAATCCCAGCTGCCCGGCGAGCATGTACGCTGCCGGGTTGACGAGGGCACCACGGCCGAAACGATCATCCGCGTCGCGCATGAGGAAGACGCCGACCTGATCGTCATGTTCACCGACGGACGCGACGGCCTGCAGGACCTGCTCCTCGGATCCGTGACCGAACGCGTGCTGCGCAATACCGACACGACCCTGCTGGTTATACGCCGCTGACATTCCGGGGCGGCCTGCGGGCCTGCCCTCAACCCGCCCCCTTCACCTGCAAGGGAGCATGCAATGGCGCTGGCCCACTGCTGACGCGCAATCACTGTGGGGATACATGCTGTTATTTTTTGAAACCCTGGGCATACTGGCTGTTCATATTGTCTCGTGGGTTGCGGTCTGCCACGCCCTGCTGACCAAACACGATCCCCGGGCGGCCCTCGGCTGGACAGTGACAGCGCTGTTGCTGCCGCTGGTGGGACCCATGTTGTATGCCTGCTTTGGCATCAGCCGCGCGGAGAGCCGGGCCAGCCGCATTATGCGCCGCCAGCAGCCCCTTGAGCCGGATTACGCCCACCCTCCGTTTTCCAAGGTTCCCCCGGAAAACGTGCCCGACAGCATTGCCCGCATGGAGCACATTGGCCGCGTGCTTACCGAGCAGCACCTCAGCAGCGGCAATGCCGTCACGCCCCTGTGCAACGGCGACCAGGCCTACCCGGCCATGCTTGAGGCCATAGAAAAGGCCAGAGACCACGTTTTTTTGTGCACCTACATATTCAACGCGGGCAAGGTGGCAACGGCCTTTGGCGAGGCGCTGGCCCACGCGGCTGAGCGCGGCGTGGACGTGCGCCTGCTGGTGGACGGCATAGGCATGCTGTATTCACTGCGCAAGCCATGGAAAAAACTTGCGGCCCATGGCGTGCAGGTGGCCATGTTTCTGCCCCCGCGCCTGTTTCCGCCCAATTTCAGCATCAACCTGCGCAACCACCGCAAAATGCTGGTGTGCGACAGCGTGGCCTTTACCGGCGGCATGAACATAGCCGACGACAACCTGGCTGCAGGCAAGGCCAAGTACGTGCAGGACGTGCACTTCAGGTGCGAGGGCCCCATTGTGGATCAGCTGCGGCGGGCCTTTTTGCTCAACTGGGGTTTTTGCACCAACAACTATCCGGCCCTGCCGTCAACCACCACGCTGCCCCGCGGCGAGAGCCGCTGCCGCATCATCATGGACGGCCCCGGCTCCGAGGCCGATATCCTCAACGACGTTTACTGCGCCATCATCAACGCGGCCCGGCGCTCTGTGCGCATCATGACGCCCTATTTTCTGCCTTCGCACGGTCTGGTCTCGGCCCTGCGATCGGCCGGTCAGCGCGGCGTAAACGTGCGCATTGTGCTGCCCGCCAAAAACAACCTGTTTTACGTCCACTGGGCGCAATACCGCCTGCTGCCAACCCTGCTCGAGGCGGGCGTTCGCGTATGGTACCAGCAGCCCCCCTTTGCCCACACCAAGCTGCTGGCCGTGGACGGTTACTACGCCCAGATAGGCTCGGCCAACCTTGACGCCCGCAGCCTGCGGTTGAACTTTGAGCTGAATATGGAAGTATTTGATCCCGATCTGCACGACCAGATCGCCAACCACATCGACAGGGCCATCATGACCGGCAAGGAGATCACCCAGACGGATCTTGCCGCCCTGCCCCTGATCTACAAGCTGCGCAACGCCGCCTGCTGGATTTTTTCACCCTATCTTTAGACCAGCAAACCCTCCGCGTGCGCCCTGTCAAAAAACACCCGTACGCTGCGTATGCACGCATTTATGCCAGGCGCCTTGCCCGGTCTGCAAATACGGGTTTAACGCCTTACAGCGCCGCTGGCGTCCCCAAAAGGCCCACAACGCCGCAGCCCCCGCATGCCCATCAGCCCGCAAGGGCAGACAGGGCACCCGGGGGCTGCCAGATATACGGGTCAAAACCCGTTAGCCAAATACGCGCACTATGTCGCTTGCGTCCATGTCGGGATGGATGGGCTTGAGAGCCAGACGGCAAAAGTCGTCAGCCCTGTCCATATCCAGCTTGAGGTCTGGGCGGCGCAGCCAGTCTTCTGCTGGGTCAAAGGTGCCAATTTTGAAACTGGCGGCGTTGTCCCAGATGTAGTTGAGGCAGTGCTCGCGCTGCGAAGTCTGTGTGGCCTTGGCGTCCAGCTCTTCCAGCAGGTCGCGCGAGAGAATCTCGGCTCCCAGGCCATCGGGCCAAAGGTTGTTGCGCGGGATATGGTTGTAGGCGTAGTCCCAGTTGCCCTGGTTGTAAAAATCCACCAGGCGGTCAATGGCCCCGGCCCAGATAAGCGGATTGTCCGCGCAGACGCGCACCACGCGCCCTGCGTCCGCCGTGCGGGCCGCCAGACAAAACCGGGCCAGCACGTCGTCTTCCGACCCTGCCACGCAGGGCACGCCGCGTCTTTGCAGATGTTCGAGCAGCACGCGGTCAAGCGGCGTATCGGGCACGGCAACCATGATGCCGTCAAGCTTTGCCGCCTGCGCCAGGCGGCGCGTAACCCAGTCGATAACCGGCACGTCGCGCAGACAAAGCAGCGATTTCATGGGAAGCCGCGTGGAGCCGAGGCGGGCCTGAATAATGGCTATGACCTTGCCGTTGTTGCGCATGGGTGTTCCTTTGTGGAGCAGGTTATGCGTGCTGTGGTTGAGCTTGGGCGACAGGTTCCGCCGTCTGCTGGGCGACGCCTTCCTGCAGGATGTTTTGCATCAGGCCCACCACGCGGCCCTTGTTGGCCGTAAAATTGAGGGCGTTCTGGCGGTCCCAGAAGCGCTTGCGCCGCGGATTTTTGAGCATGGCCAAAAAAACGTTGCGGATCTTGGCGTCGCTGACCCTGTCCATGATGCCCACAAAGGCAAAGCCGTTGCGGGGGCGGGCAAAGGTGTGCCGCGCTTCGCGCTCGTGGTGGGCCAGCACCATTGACGGAATGCGCATGTGGGCCAGCTCGTACACGGTTCGCCCGGCGGAGCAGATGGCAAGGTCAGCCCCCTCCATCATGCGGCTCATGACGTTGGTGGCCCAGGTAAATTCCACCAGCGGGTTGTCAAGCCTCGCCAGATGCGCCTCCATGGCGTCCTTGTGGGCATAGCCCGGCCCGGCCACCAGGCGGATGCAAATGCCGTAGGCGCGGCATATGGGCTCGATAATGTCCAGCACCCGGCGCGAGCAGTCGTTGAGATCCGTGCCGCCAAACGTGATGAGCACGGTTTTGAGCTCGGGCCTGAAGGGATTGCGGGCCGCGCCCAAAAATTCGTCGCGCAGGCAAAAATAGTCCGGCCCGTAACGCAAGCGCTCGTTGCTGTCCCTGTCTTCATACAGGGCGTTGATGACCAGCCGCGCCCAGTCCGCGCCGGGGCCTTCGTCCTCAAAATTGACGCAGCGCACGCCCGCGGTGGTCAGCCGCGCCATGTAGGCCGAGGGGGTGTTCAGGATGTCGTTGACCACCAGGTCGGGGCGCAGGCGCAGCACGGTGTCGGCCAGATCCTCGTTGCCCTGACGCACGATTTTGTAGTCCTTGCGGGCCACGCTCTCCACCGCCAGCTCGCTCTCGCGCGTGCAGACAAAGCTGACCTTGTGGTTGGTTATCTCGTGGGCCAGCATCAGCGCGCGGTACACGTGCCCCATGCCGATGGCGGGCCAGCCGGCCACCACAAAGACCACATGCCGCCGCTGCAGCAGGTGCTCGCATATCCACCAGTCCTGATACCCCTGAATTTCGATGGCCCTGTCGTTGAGAAAATACGGCACTATCTTGCCGCGCCCGGTCATGCCGCCGTTGGCCGCCTGCAGCAGGGCAAGGCGCAGAATGATAAGAGCGCGGCTTTCCACCACCAGCATTTTTTCGCTGTCGTGTCCGGCGTCCTCATCCAGCAGGCTTTCCAGCCCTTCGCCCTGCACGTTCCAGATGCGCTGGCGCATGCTTTTGACCGTCACCAGGCTGTCGGCCTGCGCCTCGCTGTAGCGCTTCCAGGCGTCTTCCACATCCACCCAGGTCAGCAGCGGACAGGAGGCCCGCAAAATCAGGCAGTGCTCGTACTCCCGCGCAAGCTCGGCCAGCAGCCCGCGCATCTCGGCCACGATGTCCAGACTGGTAAAGCGCAGGTCCTTGTTCCAGTGATGCCGCACCCCAGCCCGCTCGCAGATCAGCGCAATCTCCTGGCTGTCGGTCAGCACCATGATGTCGTCGCCGGGCAGCACGCTGCGCGCGGTATTGATGGCCCTTTCCACAAGCGTGACCCCGGCCAGCTTTTTTACCAGCTGGTCAGGTATGACGGCATTTTTTTTGACGGCAGGTATGACGATGCAGCGTTCTTTCACTTTTTGTCTCTGCTGAGCGAGAAGGGGCGGGCTTGAAGCCCCCCGTCGACGCGGCCAAGGCCGTACCGGCAGGGGGCGTGACAGGCCGCGTTAGCGCAGGCTGGCCAGAACCTCGCGGGTGGAGGCCAGCATGTAGGCAAACTCCTCCTCGCTCATCCAGTGCTGGAAGGGGAAGGAAATCATGGCGTCAAAAAAGGCGTCGGCATTGGGGCAGTCGGCCTTGCCCATGCCAAGACGGCGATAATAGTCGTAGCGGTCCAGCGGTATGTACTGCACCACGCACTTTACGCCCTTGTCGTTAAACATGGCCCGCATAAACCGGTCGCGCTTTTCAACACCCGTGGTCATGCGCGCGACCAGCAGGTGATAGTTGTGACGGCGCGAATCCTCCCGGTGGAATTCCAGCTCGGGAAAATCGGCCAGCGCGTCGATAAAGCGCAGGGCGCGGGCGCGTTTTTCGTCGTTGATGCTGTCGATGCGCTCAAGCAGCTTCGCGCCGAGGGCGCATTCCACTTCGCCCAGGCAGTAGTTGTTGGGCTGCAGCACGTCATTGTCCAGCATGGGCAGATCCACGTTGCCCATGGCGGGCTTCCAGTAGTCGGGCCGCTCAAAGTCATAACCGCAGTGCCCGTTGTGGCGCAGTGTGGGCACCAGCGCCGCCAGCTTGGGATCGCGCACGTAGAGCATGCCGCCCTCGCCAAGCGTCGTGAGGTTTTTGTGCGAATGGAACGAAAACACGGCCATGTCGCCAAAGCTGCCGGCCTTTTTGCCGTCAAGCTCGGAGCCGATGGACTGGGCCGCGTCTTCAATGAGAATCAGCCCGCGCTCCTTGCACAGGGCCGCGATGGCGGGCATGTCGGCCACGTAGCCGTACAGGTGCACCACCACAACGGCCTTGGTGCGGGGCGTAATGGCTTTTTTGATGCTTTCGGCCGTCACTACGCGGGTGAGCAGGTCAACGTCCGCCCAGGCCAGCGTGGCGCCTTTTTTGATGTAAGGGTATGCCGAAGCCGTAAAGGTGTGCGAGGGCATGACCACTTCGTCGCCGGGCTTGAAGCGGCAGAGCTGGGCCGAAAGCTCCAGCGCCGAAACACCGTTCATGGTCACAAAGCAGCTGCCCTGGGCCACGCCCTGATAGGCGGCAAACTTGCTTTCAAATTCGCGCATATGCACGCCCTGGGTGAGCGGGTCGGCATTGCGCATGGCCTCGACGACCACGGCGATTTCTTCTTCCGTGTAGCGGATGGCGCGGCCGCTGAAATTTACTTTAAGGTCCATAAGGACTCCTTGTGGCAAATGCGCCGCCGGAAGGCCCGACGGCGCACAATATGCGGTTATCACATCCTGCGGCAGCGCGTCTTGCGCCGTGCGCGGCTACATGCGCTTGAAGCGCTCGATAACGTTTTCCTTGGTGAGGATCTTTTTAAAATCCGGTCCAAGACGGTTGGAGAGCGGCTTTTCGTGCACAATGCTGGCCTCGTACAGGGCGTCGAACTGCGCGTCTGTGAGGCCCTTGCAGATGCCCTTGGGCAGGTCGATGCCCTGGCGTTCGATCATGGACATAAAGTCTTTGTATTCGTTGGGGTAAATGTCTTCAAGCACGGTGATGGCGTGGCAGTTGGCAATGCCGTGGTGCATGTGCAGCACCATGCTGAGCCCGGCCGACAGGGGATGCACCACGCCCACGAAACCGGCGGCCATGCCGCCCATAAACGAGGCGATCATGAGCTTTTCGCGGTTTTCGTCGCTCATCATGTCGCTGGAATGGTAGACCTGCTTGCTGAGGTCGATGGCTTTTTCGGCCAGCGAATCGACCACCACGTTGCGGTAAGAGCCGGTGATGCTCTCAAAGCAGTGCATGTAGGTGTCGATACCCGTGTAAAAATACTGGTTGCGCGGCACGCTGGCGGTCAGGTCCGGGTCGAGCAGCACCTGCTCGAACATGGTAAAGTCGCTGTTCATGCCCAGCTTGATGTTCTTGGCCTCGTTGCAGATGATGCCCGTGCGCGAGGTTTCCGAACCGGTGCCGGAGAGCGTGGGAACGGCGATTTTATAGGGAGCGGGGTTTTTGACCAGTTCCCAGCCCTGATAGTTTTCAGCCTTGCCGGGGTTGGTCAGGAGGTTGCCCACGCACTTGCAGGTATCAAGCACGCAGCCGCCGCCAAAGGCCACCATAGCGCAAGGAACGACGCCGTTAAGGTAGGCCTTGACCTTGTCGGAATAGCCGTCGATGCTGTCCGTGGTGGGCTCGTCGGTGGAGTCTACGTAGACAACCATGTCCTTGCTTTCCACAGGCAGTTTGGCAATCAGATCCTTGCCTTCAAAAAAATGATCCAGAAAAAATACGGCGGGGCCCTTTACTGCGGCGCGACGTGCGCCAAGCAAATCGCCAAGCTGGCTGAGGCTGCCCGAACCGATCATATAATAACCGACATTTTTCGCGTTGCGATACATAGTTTGCCCTCTCAGTAATGGCAGATGATGACCGGGCCATACGCTATAGCCAAACGTCTGGCAAGCTGGCCTGCAATGGGCCAGCGGCGCGGATTTTCGCCTGTTGCCGCCACGGGCGGCTCAACCTTTATATGTTGGCCCTCAGACCGCAGTTCCGTCAAGAGGATCAGGGCCGAAACGGTTGGGGCCGCACGTGCCCTTGAGCGCGTACAGCACCATCAGCGCCAGGCTGACAAGGCCCGCTGCGGCGGCGGAGCACGCCAACAGCCAGGTGGCGTCAAGCGCCGCCCCCGCGATGCCCGGCAGCACCAGCAACAGCGGCAGGGCCTGCCACCAGCCGGAAAAATCGCGGTCGTGCAACCTGCGCGTTGTCACCCCCACCGTCGGCAACAGGAGCCACAGCCCCTGCCCGGCACTGACTATGGAGGCCAGCGCCGGGGCAAGCGCCCCCAGCACGGCCACAAGAATACTCAGGATAGTGGAAAAAAGACAGAACCACCAGAATTCAGACCGGCTGGCCCGCCCTTTAAACCGGCAGTAGTTACGGGTCAGGCAGACTTTTACGGCCTCTCTGAATTCCATGGGCTTCTCCGCGGGCAGGGTCAGGCCCTGTGCTTGCGCCAGCTCTGCACGGTATTGCTCAGCAGCATGGCAATGGTCATGGGCCCCACCCCGCCGGGCACCGGCGTAATGGCGCTGGCCTTCTGGCTCACGCTGGCAAAGTCGGCATCGCCGCACAGGCCCTCGGGCGTGCGGTTGATGCCCACATCGATGACCACAGCGCCCTCGCGCACCATGTCGCCCGTGATGCAGCGGGGCCGGCCCATGGCCAGAAACAGAAAATCAGCCTGGCGGCACTGCTCGGCAAGGTCGGGCGTGCGCGAATGGCATACGGTGACCGTGGCGTCGCCAAAGCGCCCGGAGCGGGCCAGCAGCATGGCCAGCGGCTTGCCCACAATGTTTGAACGGCCCACAACCACGGCTTTTTTGCCGCTGGTGGGCAGGTCGTAGCGTCGCAACAGCTCCATGACCCCGGCTGGCGTACAGGAAACATAGCCCGGCAGGCCGAGCGAAAGCCGCCCCACACTCACGGGATGAAAGCCGTCCACGTCTTTTTCAGGATCAATGGCCAGCAGGCATTCCTGCGCATCCAGCCCCTTGGGCAGCGGCAACTGCAGCAAAATGCCGTCCACCTCGGGGTTGGCGTTGCATTGGGCAATGAGTTTCAGCAGGTCCTGCTGGCTCGTGGAGGCGGGCAGATGGTGGGGAAAGGACACGATGCAGGCCTCGGCGCAGGCGCGCTCCTTGTTGCGCACATATACCTGCGAGGCGGGGTCTTCACCCACAAGAATAACTGCCAGGCCCGGAGCGCGCTGCCCCCTGGCGCGGGCGGCGGCCACTTCCGCGCCAAGTTCCGCGCGGATGTCGGCGGCGGTTTTTTTGCCGTCAATCAAAATCATGTTGAGCTCCGAAAGTATGATGGCCGCCCTAAACAGGGCGACCGCCGCTCCCGGCCGGTGCGGCGGTCGCTGGTAAACCCGCGCCCATCCATTTGCGGTTGCACGCGGGTTGGAGGTCCATACGAGATCAGCGGTGTCAAGGCCCGCAGGCCGGTCAACAACCAGCCTGCGGGCGTGTGGAATTAGTCTTCTTCGTCAAGCTGCAGATAATATTCGGCCATGATCGGGCCAAAGAAATCCGCGTCGTCGCCCAGTTCTTCTTCAATGCGCAGCAGCTGGTTGTACTTGGCCATGCGTTCGGAACGGCAGAGCGAGCCGGTCTTGATCTGCCCGGCGTTAACGCCTACAGCCAGATCGGCGATAAAGCTGTCTTCCGTTTCGCCCGAGCGGTGCGAAACAACGGTGCTGTACGAGGCTTCCTTGGCCATTTCGATGGTGTCCAGGGTCTCCGTGACAGTGCCGATCTGGTTGAGCTTGATGAGGATGGAGTTGGCCACGCCCTGATCAATGCCCTCGGCCAGAATGCCGGGGTTGGTCACAAATACGTCGTCGCCCACCAGCTGCACGTGATCGCCCAGAGCGGCGGTAAGCATGCCCCAACCGTCCCAGTCGCTTTCGGCCATGCCGTCTTCGATGGAGATAAGGGGGTACTTCTGGGTAAATTCGGCCAGCCAGTCGCTCATCTCGGCATTGTTAAAGCTCTTGCCTTCGCCGCCCAGAACGTACTTGCCGTCCTTGTAAAATTCGCTGGCGGCGGCGTCGATGGCCAGGGCCACTTCCGCGCCGGGGTTGTAGCCCGCTTCTTCAATGGCCTTGATGATGTAGCCAAAGGCTTCGTCGTGGTTTTTGAGGTTGGGGGCAAAACCGCCCTCGTCGCCCACGCTGGTCACGTGGCCGTCCTTTTTGAGGATGGCCTGGAGCATATGGAAAATTTCCGCGCCGATGCGCAGCGAATCGCGGAAGGTCATGGCCCCCACGGGCATGATCATGAATTCCTGGATGTCGAGGTTGTTGGGGGCGTGCGCGCCGCCGTTGATGATGTTCATCATGGGCACGGGCAGCACCTTGGCGTTGATGCCGCCAAGATACTTGTACAGCGGCAGGCCCAGAAATTCGGAAGCCACGCGCGCGCAGGCCATGGAAACGCCCAGCATGGCGTTGGCGCCAAGGCGGGACTTGTTGTCCGTGCCATCCAGATCGATAAGGGTGTTGTCGATCTGCACCTGACGCAGCACATCCATGTCCACAATGGCCTCGGCGATCTCGCCGTTGACGTTTTCAACGGCCTTGGTCACGCCCTTGCCGCCAAAACGGCTTTTGTCGCCATCACGCATTTCCAGGGCTTCGCGGCTGCCCGTGGAGGCTCCCGAAGGCACCGCCGCACGGGCGCTGTGACCGGATTCCAGCGTCACTTCCACTTCAACGGTGGGGTTGCCGCGCGAATCGAGAATCTCACGGCCATAAACAGAAGCAATGCTGCTCATTGTCTACTCCTTTTACCCTGGCGGGCTTGTTTGCAAAGATGCTTGCCGCGCCAAAAGCGACGGCTGCAAATACTGACGGACTAAAGAGCTGCTCTCCAGCGTCGGCATCAGGGTGATGTACGGAGCACGCCGCGCCGCATCAGCCGCGAAACGCACTGTACGCTAACGCGCACGTAAAAATGCCCGGCCTGTTAATCAGCCGCGCCGCGTTCTTCTTCAACCGCGCCGCGCTCTTCATAGTACAAGCGGCGCAGGCCCTCAAGCAGCAGCATGGGCAGTACCTGATCAAACACAGGGCTTACCCTTGCAATGGAGGAGGCAAAGCCCCCGGTGCCAAGCACCTTGACCGGGCCGGACATCTGCCGCCTGAGCCGCTGGGTCAGCCCCTCGACCATGCAGGCAAAGCCAAAAACCAGGCCGTGCTGGATGCTGGTGGTGGTGTTGCGCCCCGGCGTGGGCTCGTCGGCGCGCACGTCCAGGTTTACCCTGGGCAGCTTGGCGGCCTCGCGCGAGAGGGCGGTCAGGGCCGTACGCGGCCCGGGAAAAATCAGGCCGCCCATGTAGGCGTCGCCGCTGACGCAGTCGATGGTCACAGCCGTGCCAAAATCAACCACGAGCAGGGAGGGTATTTCGGGATACATACGGCGTGCCGCGTACGCGCCCACCAGGCGGTCTGCGCCCACTTCGGCGGGCCGTTCATAACGGTTTTCAAGCGGGACGGGCAACTCCTTGCCCACGCGCTGCAGCGGACAGCCCACATAACGGGCCACAGCCTCTCGCAGCAGGGGGTCAAACCCCGGAGCAACCGACGAGACAATGCAGGCCTTGAGCTGCGCGGCGACAACGCCCGCATGCTGCAAGAGCGTAAGGAGCGTAAGGCCAAAATTGTCCGCCGTCTGGGCGGTGTCGGTGCGCAGAGTGTACGAGGTCAGCACATGCCGCTCGTTGCCCAACCCAATTTTAATGGATGTATTGCCTATGTCGAAAAGCAGAATCTCGGGCTGCATGTATGCCTCCGCAAAGGCCTGAAAGGTTACAGATACAGATTATGCCCAATTTGGCTCGGCTAGGCAAGCCACAGGGATCAGGCGTCCGTGTTTTGTCGCCCAGGGAGGCCGCATGAACGCAACCGCGCATTGCCGACAGGTTTTTCCTTCGGGCAGGTTTCCAACCCCTCACGCGCCGGTTACTGGATGAGGGAAAGATCAACCTTGCCGTCAAACAGGTCTTTGAGCGCAAAGCTGTATTCCTTTACCGGATGATCGGGGTTGGCCATGCGCAGATGCAACGTTCCGCTGCCGTCGGGCGTCTGCCCTGACAGGGGCGGCCAGCAGAACCAGCACGCAAAGCAAGTGCATAACTGTTGTCATAGCAGCGACCCCATTGTTAATGGGCCTCTGGCCCGCAAAAAAAACGCCGCCCCAGCGAAAAACTCTGCCGATGGCGGCGCTATGCGCATACCTTGACGCGGGGAGTCGTTTCCACCGGGCCTGAAGATCTGGCTTATTCCACAGTAACGCTCTTGGCCAGGTTGCGGGGCTGGTCAACGTCCTTGCCGAGGTAGTCGGCGGTTTCGTAGCTGAACAGCTGCAGCGCGGGCAGAGCCATAAAACCGGCCAACGGCGCGGGGAGCTTGGGGATAACCCAGGTATCCTCGGCCCCAAGGTCAAAGCCCTCGTTGGTCAGGGCGATAACCTTGCCCTGACGGGCCTGCACCTCGACCATGTTGGACTTCACCTTGGGCAGCAGCACATCGTCCAGCGCCAGCGCAAATGTGGGAAAAGAGGGGTCGATCAGGGCGATGGGGCCGTGCTTCATCTCGCCAGCAGCATAGCCCTCGGCATGAATGTACGAAAGTTCCTTGAGTTTCAGCGCGCCCTCAAGGGCCAACGGGTAGCAGTGGCCGCGTCCAAGATAAAAAAAGTTGCGGGCCTGCGAATACTTGCGCGAAAGCTCACGGGCTTTTTTGTGCATGGCGGGCAGCGCGGCGTCAAGCTGGGCTGGCAGGCTTTCGAGCATGGCAATGATCTTGCGGCGCTCGTCGGCGGGCAGGGTGCCGTTGCGTTTGCTCCAGTACAGGGCCATAAGCGCCAGCATGAGCATCTGGCTGCACATGGCCTTGGTGGAGGCCACGCTTATCTCCGGCCCGGCCTGGGTATAGAGCACAGCCGAGGCGTCGCGCGCAATGGACGAGCCCACCACGTTGCACAGGCCAAGCACGGTGATGCCGCGCTCGCGGGCAATGCGCAGGGCGGCAAGCGTGTCGGCGGTTTCGCCGCTCTGGCTGATGACCAGCACCATGTCTTCCTTGTCGAGCAGCAGCGAATCGCGGTAGCGGAACTCGGAGGCTATCTCCACCTGCACGGGCACGTGCGCCCAGTGCTCCAGCAGATGCCGCCCCCACATGCCCGAATGGTACGACGTGCCGCAGGCCACAATGTGCAGACGGCGCGGCACAGGCAGGCTGTCCAGCTCCGCCAGGCGCACGTCGCCGTGGTCGCCTTCCACCCGGCCGGTGAGGCCGTCTGTGACGACGCGGGGCTGCTCAAAAATCTCCTTGAGCATAAAATGGCGGTAGCCGCCCTTTTGCGCAGCCTGCATGTCCCACTGGATGGTCTGCGGCTCGTGATGCACCGGGCTCAGGTCCTTGAGGCGCATGATGGCGTATTCTGAAGCCGTGGCGCGCACAAGCTCGCCGTCTTCAAGAAAAACCACCTGCCGGGTGTAGGGCAGAAAGGCCGGAATGTCGGAGGCCACAAAATTTTCGCCAGTGCCCTGACCAAAAATGAGCGGAGCCGACATGCGCGCGGCATAGATCACGCCTGGCTCGTCCTTGTCCATAAGGCAGACGGCATACGCGCCGTGGGCCTCGCGCAGGGCTGCGGCAAAGGCGTGCAGCAGGTCGGGCTCGGTCTTGCGACGCTCGGAAACAAGGTTCACCAGCACTTCGGTGTCGGTCTCGGAGCTGAAGGTATAGCCTTTGGCCGCGAGGTCGGCCTTTATTTCCTGATAATTTTCAATGATGCCGTTATGCACAATGGCAAGAGCGCCGTCGTTGGAACGGTGAGGATGGGCGTTGCGCTCGGCGGGCACGCCGTGGGTGGCCCAGCGGGTGTGCCCCATGGCGCTGGTGGGCGTGGCGATGCCTTCTTCGTGGGCGAGCTTTTCTTCCAGCGCGGCCAGCTTGCCGGTGGCGCGCACCACATGCAGGCTGCCCTGACGGGCAAAGGCAACGCCGGCAGAGTCGTATCCGCGGTATTCGAGACGGCGCAGGCCTTCAACCACAACGGGAACCGCAGGTCTGTGACCTGCATAACCGATAATGCCGCACATAAAGTGCCTCCTTTCATCGCCGGGCAAAGCCCGGTCACAGACCAGCTGGTCGATCTATGAAATATAGGTAGGTATGTCGTTTTGTAAACATCCCGGCCGTCAGAACGGAAAGGGAATGTGGGGGAAATACACAAGGCCGGAACCGCGTACGCGGTTCCGGTCCATACTGCGGCTGTCTTGTCTGCGGCCTGCGGGCGGGGTTTTACGCCGTGCGGGCTACATGTTTTTTCTGTCTACGATGTCCATATTGTGCACTTCGACCTTGGCGGTCGAAAGCAGGCGCTGCATAAAGGTTTCGTACAGCCCCTGCACGCGCTCGCGCTCCACGGCGTTGGCCATGATATCCTTGACCATGTCCCACTCGGCAGGGTCGGAGGGCTGCACCGCGCCCACGTGCACAAGCACCGCGCCCTGTCCGTCCTTGGGGCTGCTGACCGCAAAGGCGGCGGGCAGCCACTGGCCGATCTTGACGCTGAACACGGCGGCTGCAAGCTCCGGATCCGGGCCGAAGTCCGCCAGTGTTCCACTGCGGTCCATGGGCTTGGCAGTCTTGATGTTCATGCCCGTTTTGAGCGTGGGGTTGATGGCTCCGTCCACAAGGCCCTTGCGGCGCTCGGTCGCCGCGCGCATGGCTTCGGTCAGGGCTTTTTCGCCCTGCAGACGGGTGGTGATTTTTTCTTTAACAGCTTCAAGCGGTTCGCTGGAGGCGGGCTGGGCATTAAGCACGCGGGCAACCACGTAGGCGTCGCCAGCTTCCAGCGCGCGGTCCACCGGCGAATTGGCCGGAGTTTTTTCAAGCACGGCGGCCGATTCAGCCGTAATGCCCATCTTTTGCTGCAGGTCATGTGCAGAGGCAAGGCCCGTCTGCTGCGCCTCCAGGCCAAGGGCCTGGGCGCTCTTTTCGAGGGGTTTGCCGAGGATGTTGTCTTCAATAAGGTTGTCAAGAACATCGCGCAGCTTGTCAGCGCCCTGCTCCTTGGCCATGGCCTTGCGCACTTCGGCGGCCACGGCGGCAAAAGGCTGCGTGCCGCCGCCCTTCTTTTCTTCAACTTTGATGATATGCAGGCCAAACTGGCTGCGCACCGGCGCGGAGACCTTGCCCGCATCAAGGGCAAAGGCGGCGTCTTCAAAAGGCTTGACCGTGGAGCCGCGCTTGATCCAGCCAAGCTCGCCGCCGGGGCCGGCGGCATTGGGGCCGTTGTGGGCGTTGGCTACATCGGCAAAACTTTTGCCGCTTTTGAGCTCGGCCTGGATGGCTGCCACGGTTTCCTGAGCTTTTTTGACATCGGCCTCGGAGGCATCCTCGGCCAGAGGCACGAGGATGTGGGCCGCCTTGACTTCTTCCTGCTGGTTAAACCGGGAGGCGTTGGCATCGTACCACTTGCGGGCGTCGGCCTCGCTGACGGATTCGGGCTTGATCAGGTTTTCTGGCGAAATACGGATATAGGCCACGTCCACCTTGGGCGGAATGGCAAACTCGCCCTTGTGGCTGTCGTAGTAGGCGGCCACCTCCGCATCAGTGGGCTTGGCCCCGGCCATGAAGTCGGCGGCGGGAACAAAGATGTAGTCGGGCACGCGCTGCTCGCGCAAAAAGTTGTAGCGGTTCTGGGCTTCAGCGGGGTCGTGCCAGGCGGCTGCGGTGACCAGGGCAAAAAGCTTTTGCCGCAGCAGGTCTTCGCCCATGTCGTGCTCGTACTGGGCAGGCGTGATGCGCTGCATCTGCAGCACGCGCTTGTATGATTCGGGGTCAAACTGCCCCTTGGCGTTCTGGAAAGCGGGGATCTGCCCCACAGCCATGCGCAGCTCGAGGGGAGTCACCGTAATGCCCGTGCGGGCCGCCTCCTGCCGCAGCAGGGTCTGGCTCACGAGGTCGCGCAGCACCTGACGCCCCAGGCCCTGACGGACCAGGTCGCGCGAGACGCCGGGGTTGTTGCGCATCACGGATTCTTCCGCGTTGCGGTAGGCCATTTCAAAATCCCGTGCGGTGATGGGGTCGCCGTTGACCACGGCCACGAGGTTGCCCGTGCCGCTATCCTTCATGCTGCCCACGCCCCAGAAAATGAAGACGAGAATAATCAGGCCAAAGGCCAGCTTGACGCCGAGAGACTGTGAATTTGAACGGATATACTCAAGCATGCTTACTCCGAGATGCGGTATTTCCAAAAGATAAGGAGGCATCATATGCGTAAACGGCAGGAAACTCAACAACAGGAACGCCACGCGGGAAAATACCTGCGTATGGGCCCTGCATGTGCGCGGGCGCGGTTAGCCCTGGCCGCCTATACCAAGTTTGCGCATTCTGTGCTGCAGCGTTGAGCGCGGCACCCCCAGCAGGGCGGCGGCCCCGCGCGGGCCGGAAATACGCCCGCCCGCGCGTTGCAGGGCGCGCGTTATGTGCTCGCGTTCGTTTTCTTCAAGGGTGGAGATGCGGGCGGTTGCCCAGTCGGCAGGCTTTGCCGCGACGGCATCAACGGCGGCAGGCGCGGCCCCGCCGGCGGCCAAGGCTGGCTGAGGGGCGTCGTCGTTTTCGGGCGACCAGAGGTGCAGGGTCTCCACGACAAAGTCTTCCGTTACGGCAGAGTCGAGCGAATGCAGCAAGATACGGCTTACCACATTGCGCAGTTCGCGGATATTGCCGGGCCATGAATGCCCGGAAAGGGCCTGCACCACAGTGCGGCTCAGGCGGGGAGGGCGGATCTCGTACGTTTTGGCAAACTGGTGGATAAAATGGTCGACAAACAGGGGAATATCATTTTTGCGCTCGCGCAGCGAGGGCATGCGCACAACTACCGAGCCCAGGCGGTAATAGAGGTCGCGCCGCAACCGCCCCTGGGCCATGGCCTGGGCAAGATCAATATTGGTAGCCGATATGACGCGGATGTCCACCCCCACAGACTCTGCCTCGCCCACACGCTCAAACGAATTTTCTTCCATAACCAGCAAGAGCTTGCTCTGCATCTCGGGGGCCAGCTCGCCAATTTCGTCCAGAAACAGCGTGCCGTGCTGCGCCAGCTCAATACGCCCTATGCGCTTGGCCGTAGCGCCCGTAAAGGCCCCCTTGGCGTAGCCGAACATTTCGCTTTCAAACAGGGTGGGAGCGATGGAAGGGCAGTTGACCTTGACGAAGTTTTCGTCGCGGCGGGGGCTGTGCCGGTGCAGCCACCGGGCCAGCATGCTTTTGCCCGTGCCGGTTTCGCCCGTGATAAGCACAGGGATGTTCAGCTTTGAAACCTTGCGCGCAACCGCCATTATGCGGGTCATGGGCGGCGTTTCAAGCAGCTTGGTCTCAAGCAGAATGGTGCTTGAATCGTCAATCATCTTGTCCGTACGGTCCGGCACGGGCCTGCTTTTTGCCATGCGCTCCTCAGCCAGCACGGCAAACAGAAACGTGGTCAGCACGGGCGTAAGCTCAATTAAAAAATTGAGAATTTCAACTATGTTGTCTGGCTGTTTGACAAACGAAACGTGCAGCGTGCCGATAACCTCGCGGTTGATGATCAGCGGCACGGCAATGGTGGCGTTGAGCCCCACCGAAGACAGCGGTATGGGCCCGTCGCCCAGATTGTACGAAGAAAGATCGTTGATAACCACCGGCTTGCGCGAGGAGATGGCCAGGTCGGCAACGGTGTTGCGGGCTATGCGGGTGTTGGAAAGCGACTCCACAACGGTTCCGTCAGCCGCCGTAAACAGGTTGAGAAACTCGCGCTCGGAGTCATACAGGTTGATGCAGAAGCGGTCATAGTGAAACAACACACGAAGCTGTTTTGAGAGCAGCTGAAAAAACGCGTTTCTGTCGATCTTTCCTGCCACAATGCGCGCCAGATGGTGAACTACCTGCCCAACAGTGAGGGAGGGCGTGTTGAGACCTTCGGCTGTAATTTTGTATTCCATGGTGACCGCCAATATTTGGGTAATTTTGTGCCCAAATATCATCATTACTGCCTAAATATCAAGCCATTAGTTGAGCGTTCAATCAAGATTGTGAAAAAAATCCATATTTCCCGCCGCATAATTCGGCTCGCTAAAATTGGCACACGTATTGCTATATCCCTCTCAGCAAGACTTAATGGCAAAAAAAAGACTGGTATTTACATGCGGTAAACAAATATACCACAGGTAAACTATCAAATTTTTGCGGGCGTGATTCTTATTTTGCTCTCAATGCCATTAAGTTTTTTGCCTAAACACATTTCTATACCATTGTTAGTCAAGGAGAGCTGTATGGTAACCCACTTTGTGGTTCACGAACCCGGCGATTGCGTCGGTGTGGTCGTTGTCGAAGGCGTCAAGAAAGGCGATAAGCTCAATGGCTGGGTTATGGACGGCAACCAGAGCATTGAATTTGAAACCCTGAGCGATATCCCGATCGGCCACAAAATTGCCCTCAAGGATCTGGCTGTGGGCGACACCGTCATCAAGTACGGCACCGACATCGGCAAGGTTGTGCAGCCCATCAAGCGCGGCGAACACCTGCATGTCCAGAACGTCAAAACCAAGAGGTGGTAATCCTATGCAAAAGACTTTTATGGGCTATCGCCGCGAAAATGGCCGCGTAGGTATCCGCAACCATGTTGTTATCCTGCCCCTGGACGACCTGTCCAACGCCGCCTGCGAAGCAGTGGGCAACAACGTCAAGGGCACCCTGGCCCTGCCGCACGCCTATGGCCGCCTGCAGTTTGGCGATGACCTTGACCTGCATTTTCGCACGCTGATCGGCGTGGGCTCCAACCCCAACGTTGCCGCCGTTATCGTTATCGGTATCGAACCCCAGTGGACCAAGCGCGTCGTCGACGGCATTGCCAAAACCGGCAAACCCGTGGAAGGCTTTGCCATCGAACAGCACGGCGACCTTGAGACCATCTGCTCCGCTTCGCGCAAGGCCAAGGAATTCGTGCACTTTGCCACCGAGCTGCAGCGCACCGAATGCAAGGTCAACGAGCTGTGGGTCTCCACCAAGTGCGGCGAGTCCGACACCACCTCCGGCATCGCGGCCAACCCCACCGTTGGCAACGCTTTTGACAAGCTGTGGGAAAACGGCGCCACCACCCTGTTTGGTGAAACCACCGAAATCACCGGCGGCGAGCACCTGGTTATGGAGCGTTGCGCCACCCCCGACGTGCGTGCCAAGTTCAAGTTCTTCTTTGACCGCTACGCCAAGGTTGTGGACGACCACAAAACCAACGACCTCAGCGATTCCCAGCCCACCAAGGGCAACATCGAAGGCGGCCTGACCACCATCGAAGAAAAAGCCCTGGGCAACATCCAGAAAATTGGCCGCAAGGCTCCCGTGATCGGCTGCCTCGACAAGGCCGAAATGCCCACCGGCCCCGGCCTGTGGTTTATGGACTCTTCGTCCGCTGCAGCCGAAATGGTCACGCTTTGCGCCGCCTCCGGCTTTGTGGCCCACTTCTTCCCCACTGGTCAGGGCAACATCATCGGCAACCCCATCCTGCCGGTGATCAAGCTGTCGGCCAACCCCCGCACCATCCGCACCATGAGCGAACACATCGACGTGGACGTTTCAGGCATACTGCGCCGTGAAATGAACCTTGACGCCGCTGGCGACAAGCTGCTTGAAATGTTGTTCCGCACCTGCAATGGTCGCAATACCTCTGCTGAAGTGCTGGGTCACAGAGAATTTATCATGACCCGCCTGTACGAAAGCGCGTAGACAAAAAAAAGGCCTGCCGCACGGTGCAATGCATCTGCGGCAGGCCAATAGAAGCACTACAGTATGAGATATTAATGCACGCTATTTCTTGATGAATTACGGCTGTGCAAGGAGTTGTTTATGGAACAATATTCCTCAACTCGCTACAGAGCGTGGATCGTCTTTTTGCTGTTCAGCGGCACCCTTATCAATGCCTTTGACCGGGCAAGCCTTTCGATCAGCGCTCCCACACTTATTAAAGAACTGGGCATGACCCCTACCGAAATGGGCGTGGTGCTCTCATCCTTTTTCTGGCCCTACCTTATCTGCAACATCTTTGCCGGCAGCTGGGCGGACAAATTTGGCGCAAAGCGCGTCATGGGCTGGGCGGCCTTTATCTGGTCGGTTTTTTCAGCACTGACGGGGCTTGCCCACGATAAAATCCACCTCATCATCGCCCGTATTGGCGTTGGCGCAGGCGAATCCGCCAGTTTTCCCGTCAATGCAAAAGTTGTGAACAACAGCTTTCCCTCTGAACAGCGCGGCGTTGTTACGGGCATATACACCGCCGGTCTGCGCATGGGTTTTGCCGTATGCCCGCTCATGATGGCCTTTTTGCTCACGCACTGGGGCTGGCGCTTTGCCTTTATCACCACAGGTATTGCCAGCCTTGTGTGGGTTGCCATGTGGTTTTTTTCGTACAAGGAAAGCAAATCCGAAGCGCAAAAAAAGGGCCCCGCGCAAAAAGTGCCCTGGGGCCGGCTGCTGCGCCAGCGCGGCATGTACGGCCTTTTGCTGGCAAAATTCTTTCAGGATTATCTGCTGTACTTTTTTGTGACGTGGCTGCCGGGCTACCTGATTATTGAGCACGGCTTCACCACCATGCAGATGGGCACCTACGACTCCGTCATGTGGCTCTGCGGTTTTGCCAGCCAGCCGCTCATCGGCATGTTTTCAGATTATCTCATTCGCCGGGGCGTTTCTATAACCGCCGCACGCAAGGGCTGCATCGTAGTGATGATGCTCATGGCTTCGCTGGTTATCGGCGTTGGTTTCACCAAGTCTTTTACCATCTGCATCTCATTGCTGATAGTTGCAGTGGCTTGCGAATCGGCGGGCACAACCATGCTCTGGACCATTTGCACCGAACTCGCGCCCAGAAAATTCGCTGGCCGCATCGCGGGCGTCATGAACGCCGCCGGGGCCCTGGCCGGTATTTGCGCGCCCCTGATTACGGGCGCCATCCTGCATGTAACCGGTTCGTTCAGCAAGGCGCTCATCACTGCCGGCGGCATGGTGCTGCTGGCCGCCTGCACTGTCATGTTCGTCATACCCAAGCTTGAGCCCATGGACCTGGGCGAAGCGTATGCCGACGATGGCGGGGATGCGGAAGACGACGCAATGCTGCGAGCTGGTCATTAATCATTGGCCATCGGGTCCCGGCTTCCCTCAGCCGGGACCCAGAGGTCATGGCAGCCTCACGGGCGGCCAACAGCACCAGGTGGAGTATACATAAATGCTGTATTCAGTAAAATACGGGCATCAGAAGCTCTCGCTTGCAATACCCGATACCTGTCCTACAGATGTCATTGAACCCATTACTGTTTTGCCTCTGGAAGCTCCGCTTGAGGCTTTTGAAGCAGCACTGGATTCTCCCCTGGGGCATCCGCCGCTCTCTGCGTTGCCGCAACCGGCATCCGTGGCCATAGCCGTACCAGACGAAACGCGCCCGTTCCCCGTCAGGGATCTGCTGCCGCCTTTGCTTGAACGAATATTTGCCGCCTTTCCCAAGCTTGATCACCGCAGGATAACCATTGTCGTTGGCGGTGGTCTGCACGAACCACCGGATCAGGCCCAGCTTGACCGCGTATTGCCCGCCGACCTGCACGGCTGCACCGTGGTCAGCCACGATGCCCGCAATTCGCCCATTTGCCGTATGGGCGTGACCAGCAGGGGAACGCCCGTTGAAATCAACGCGGCCTATGCCTGCGCGGAACTCAAAATAGTCATGGGCATGGTCGACGCGCATCAGTTTGCCGGGTTTACCGGCGGCGCCAAGGGCGTGGTGGTAGGCTGCGCATCCGCCGCCATGATCGCCCACAACCACAGCCTGCTCAGCCATGCGCAGGCCTTTGCGGGCAACCTTGAAGGCAACCCCGTACGCGAGGACCTTAACGAATCTGGCGTTATTGCAGGGGTCAACATTGCCATCAATGTGGCCCTTACTGCCGAAAAAAAAATTGCCGCGCTCTTTGTCGGCGATCCCCAGCTTGTCTTGCGGCGTGCCGCCCAAGAAACCCGCGCCCTCTACGGCCACAGGCTGCACAAAAAGTACGACGTTGTTATTGCCTCGTGCGGCGGGCTGCCCAAGGACATCTGCCTGTATCAGGCCCAAAAAGCTCTGGATGCCGCCCGCCACTGCGCCGCGCCCCAGGGCAAGATTCTGCTGGTTGCCGAATGCTCCCAGGGCATCGGCGACGATGTGTACGAGGATTACGTCAGCCGCTTTACCAGCCAGCAGGACCTGCTCAAGGACTTTACGCAACACGAATTCAAAATGGGCGCGCACAAGGCTTTTCTTTTTGGCCGGGTGGCGGTCGCGCACGAACTGGTGCTGCACACGGAACTTTCTGAACGCGACACCAGCCGCTGCCTGCTGCGCAAGGGTGACGCCCAGCAAACGCTGGATGCCTGGTTTGGCATGAATCCTCATGCCGAGACAGCCGTGATCACCTATGCAAATTCAACATTCTTTTACACACCAGAAGCATAACCCGCACTGGGCTGCGCATACCCGTAACCGTTCCGCCAGCTGGCGGCTGCGGCGGGGTTGCATCCTCCGGACAGGGTACACGCAAAAAAGGTCGACCAGTTTTTAGGGCTGACCTTTTTTGGAGGCAAGTAAAGTACAAATTTCACAAAAATAATGTAAAAAGAGTATGTTTAAACAAAAACGGATAAAAATATCCTTGTGAGGCAAATATATGTCTAAAAAAATCTTTTCATCGCTATATTTTAAAGTTCTTGTCGGCATTGCACTCGGTATAGCATTTGGTTTTATCTCACCAGATGTTGCTGTAAAGTTAAAACCGCTCGGCGATGCATTTATCAACCTTATAAAGATGATCATTACACCGGTTATTTTTTGTACGGTTGTTGTCGGTATAGCTCGCATGGACAGCCTTAAGGCTGTGGGTAGGGTTGGCGGTAAGACCCTGCTTTATTTTGAAGTTGTCACAACGATTGCCCTTTTTATCGGTTTGGTTGTCGTGCACTTTGTGCAACCTGGCGCAGGTATCCACGCCGACCCAGCAACCATGGACGCATCCTCTCTGGGCAAGCTTGCCCACGCCAAGGCGCAGACCACCATGGACTTTGTCATGGGCATCATTCCGCACAGCGTCATTGGCGCTTTTGCCGACGGCAACCTGCTGCAGGTGCTGCTGTTTTCCGTGCTGTTTGGCATGAGCCTTTCGCACATGAGCGGCAAACCCAAGGATGCCATCCTTGGCACGCTTGAGCGCTTCGGCAACGCCCTGCTGGGCGTGGTCAATCTGATCATGAAGCTTGCGCCGGTGGGCGCGTTTGGCGCCATTACCTTTACCATCGGCAAGTACGGCATCGGCGCTCTGGCCTCGCTGGGCAAGCTTGTGCTCTGCCTGTACACCACCAGCGCCCTGTTTGTTATCGTGGTGCTCGGCCTGATCTGCAAGGTATCGGGCATCAACCTGTGGCAGCTCATCTGCTATATGAAGGAAGAAATCTTCATCACCCTGGGCACAGCCAGCACAGAGGCCGTGCTGCCCCGCAGCATGGAAAAAATGGAAGCTCTTGGCATCCAGAAATCAGTGGTTGGTCTTGTATTTCCCACGGGTTATTCGTTCAATCTCGACGGCGCGGCCATTTACCTGACCATGGCGGCCTCGTTTATTGCCCAGGCCATGGATATTCACCTCGACACAACTCACCAGCTCACCCTCATGCTTATCCTGCTGCTCACTTCAAAGGGCGGGGCCGGCGTTGCGGGCGCGGCCCTCATCGCTCTTGCGGCCACGCTTTCCGCCACCAACATTATCCCCGTGGTGGGCATGACCCTGGTTATCGGCATTGACCGCATACTCAACGAAATGCGCGCGGTGGTTAACCTTATCGGCAACTGCGTTGCCACGGTGGCCATTGGCCGCTGGGAAAAAGCCGTCGATCTTGAGCGTGCCAACAGCGTGCTGCGGGGCGAAATAGATATTGACCACGCCCTCAACAATGCCGACGCCCGCAACGACCTGACCGAAGCCATGGTTGAAACCCAGCCCTGCAAATAATCTCCTCCACCCCCTGTAGCGCGCCTGCTCTCCCCATTGCCGGGAGGGCAGGCGCAATGCCATACCGCGCCCCGCGCCACGGACACTGCCCATGCGTTACGCCATCAACTGCCAGTTTGAACGCCTGCCTGCGGAAATAATAAACCAGTATTCAACCCTTGCGGTTGCCGACATCTGCGACGCCCTTGGCCGCAACGCCGCCCTGCCGTCGGCCCTCAAACCCCTGGGCGCGAGCCGCATGCTTGGTACAGCCTATACCGTAAACCTGCCCGCCAGTGAAAACCTGCTGCTGTACTACGCGGTGGACAACGCCAGACCGGGCGACGTGCTTGTAGTCTCCTGCGCCGGATACACCGAAAGGGCCGTGGCCGGCGAAATTGTGGCAAATCTGGCCAAGGCGCGGGGGCTTGCGGGCTTTGTCGTCGACGGCGCGGTGCGCGACGCCGAAGCCCTGCGGCAACTGGACTTTCCCGTCTATGCGCGGGCAGTGTCGCCCAACGGGCCATACAAGGACGCCTGCGGCGAAATCAACGTGCCCATTAGCATGGGCAACGTCGTTGTTCACCCTGGCGACCTCATCGCGGCCGACGCCGACGGCATTGTGGCCATCCGGCGGCAGGAGGCCCCCTGCGTAGCCGAACAGGCCCAAAAAATAACCGACGCAGGTCTTAAAAAACTGCGCTCCATCGGCCAGAACGGCTCCATGGACATGACCTGGCTGTACGACAAGCTGTCCAAAACCTGCTGCGACATCCACAGCTAGACGGCGCTTGCGCGGTACGCCAAACAAAAACGCCCGCAGCATGCGGGCGTTTTTGTTTGCCAATCTGGGCGAGGCTGGCGCAGAGATGCATAAATCAGTCTATGGGATGCCCCGCAGCGCGGTATTCATTAAGCTTGTTGCGTAGGGTGCGCACGGATATGCCCAGCAGATCCGCAGCCTGCGTGCGGTTGCCGGAGGTAACCTCCAGCCCTTTGAGAATCATGATGCGTTCCATCTCGTGCAGGGGAATGACGGGGCCCTGCATGCGGCTATCCACAACCTGCGCGGCAGGAGCTGCCGCAGCGTCGGGGGGGCGGGGCGCTTCGGCGGTCTGAGCGGCTGCCGCTGGCGCGGCTGGCGGCTTGTCTTCGCCTTCCTGCTGGGCGCACGCCGGGGCGGCATCTTCTTCAAACAGCGGCCAGTCGTCATTTTCAAGCAAAAAGTGGCAGGGTTCCACCGGTCTGCCGTTGGCCAGCAGCACGGCTCGTTCCATCAGATTTTGCAGCTCGCGCACGTTGCCGGGAAAGTCGTACTGCTGCAGCCAGGCCACGGCGCTGTCAGAAAGCGGCGCAGCGGGCAGCTGATACTCGCGCGTATACATGCCCATAAAAAATTTGGCCAACTGCAGCACGTCGTCGCCGCGCTCGCGCAGCGAGGGCAGCCGCAAGGGGATGACATTAAGCCTGAAGTACAGATCCTGCCGAAACTTGCCCTGCTTGACCCAACCCTCAAGATCGCGGTTGGTGGTGGCAAGCACGCGCACGTCGACCTTGATGGTTTCCGTGCCGCCCACGCGGTCTATCTCACCTTCCTGCAGCACGCGCAGCAGTTTGGCCTGCAGGGCCATGTCCATTTCAGAAATTTCGTCCAGCAGCAGGGTGCCGCCGTCGGCCAGCTCAAACTTGCCGGGCTTGCGGGCTATGGCTCCGGTAAAAGCGCCTTTTTCGTGCCCAAAAAGTTCGCTCTCAAGCAGATGCTCGGGCAGGGCGGCGCAGTTGACGGCCACAAAGGGCTGGTCGGCGCGTTTGCTCATGGCGTGCAGATAGCGGGCAAACATTTCTTTGCCTGTGCCCGACTCGCCGGTAATCAGCACCGTAGCGCGCGAACCGGCAACCTGTCGCGCCAGCTGCAGCACGCGAGCTATGGCCGGGTGCTCGCCCACTATGCGCGGGCCCGTGCCTTCGCCAGGGCGGGGTTTGTGGCCCCCAAGGGTAGAAACCGCAGGTACAGCCGCAGCCTTGCGTTTTTGCCCGGCTACGGCGGCAATGCGCTCCACATCAAGGGGTTCAAGCCAGTAGTCGCGCGCCCCAAGGCTCAGCAACTTTTCTGCTTCTTCAGCGCTGCCTTTGTCTGTGATAACTATGACGGGAGGAAAATTGGGGTCTTCCGCGCCCACGGCAAGCAGGTCTTCAACCCGAAAACCGGGTAATGATGGACGCGAAAAAATAACATCAGGGCCGGATTTTTTTATAAATACGGACGCGCCCTTAAGATTTTCTGCAATGCCAAGCTCAAAACCCGCGTTGCGCAACGCAGGAAAGACGGCAGTAACAGCCGGAGCGGGGGTAAGAAAAAGCAAGCGGCGCGGTGACATAAGAATTTGTGTATCTTTTCGTGCTCCACAATGCAACCGCTTAAGCCCCAAAACAGGCTGTCTTCGGCCACTTGCGCTTTACATGAAACCCTGCGGCCTGCCTACGCCCAGCCGCTTGCAATGGCGCTCATGCCCAGCAGGTTTTCGGCCGAGAGCCGCCACTGGGTCTGCATGAACGACTTGGCGCTATCCTCCTGCAGCAGGGCGTCGGCGGAAGCCGTGCTGTCATCAAGAATGGAAGGATAATACGTAATAAAGCCGGGGTTATCGGGCATGCCGGGAATCACCACAAGAGTCAGACCGGACCCAGGCTCATAATAGGTCATGATACGCCTCCTGCACGAAAAATACTGCCATTATGCACTCTGCCTGGCGTTAAACCAGACAAAAAATACACCGCTCTGGTAACCACGTCAGTTTTTGTGCTTCCTTTTATGTTTTTCGGCTTTTTTTGCTGGCTCCGGGGTTTTTTCCTGCTGCGGTTGCTCCATCTGATCGGGCACGATGCTGTCCACAGTATATTCGGAAAACGCCTGCTCGCCCTTGAGCAGAGCCAGCTCCTGCGCCATAACCTTTTCAAAGGCGGGCATGGCGCCTCTGCTGACCGGCTCGCCCCGCGGGTTGATGGCCTTGGCCGGGTTGATAAACCTGCCGCCCTGACGCAACCTGAAATCCAGATGCGGCCCCGTGGCCAGGCCTGTCATGCCCACAAAACCAATGACCTGCCCCTGACGTACCTTCTGGCCGTTTTTAAGCCCTCTGGCGTAACCAGAGAGGTGCGAATACAACGATTCAAGACCCCCGCCATGGCGCACGATAATCTGGTTGCCGTACCCCCCGGACCAGCCGCGCTCCGTCACCACGCCCTCGCCTACGGCCTTGACCGGCGTACCTGTGGGGGCGGCGTAATCCACGCCTTCATGCGGCCTGCTATAGCCCAATATGGGGTGCAGCCTGCTGTTTGTAAAGCGCGAGGTCACGCGCGTAAACGCCAGGGGAGCCTGAAGCAGCGACTTGCGGACATTTTCGCCCTTGCGGTTGTAATAACTGGCGGCCCTGTTGCCCTCGCGGAACAGATAGGCCTCAAACATCTTGCCCTTGTTGGTAAAGTGCGCCGCTATGATGCGCCCATAGCCCTTGTATTCGCCATCGCGGTAGCGCTTTTCGACCAGTACCGAAAAAGAGTCGCCTTCCTGCAGATCGCGGATAAAGTTGATCTCCGAGCCAAACAGCTCCGCCAGCCGCAGGGCCAGCTGCGGATTTTCACCGGCGTCGGCCACAGCCTGAAACAGATTGTCGTCGATGGCGGCGCTCACGCTGCTGAGCAGGGTAATATACTCGATGGCCTCTACCCGGGCCACCGGCTGCTCCGTGCCCTCGACCACCAGCCTGCGGCGGCTGTCTATCTCGTATTCAAAACGTTTTACCTTGCCCGTGGCCGCCTCGGTAACCACCACATAGGGTTGACCGTCGCGAAAAGCGCGCATGGAAAAAACCCGGCGGGCAGCGGTTATGTAATCCTGCACTGTCTGGCTGTCCGCGCCAGCAAGAATTTTGGTGACGGTGTCGCCTTTTTCCACAGTGCCCCTGACCACTTCTTCGCCTGGGGCGGCGCCTTCCTCATCCTGGGCAGTTGCGCCGGAGGCTTCCGCTCCCTCCGCAGACGGGTTTGCAGAGGCTGACGGTGCGGCGCTGTCGCCATTTGCGCCCGACTGCGCGGCAGGGTTCGCGGAACCAGCAACCGTGCCGCTGGCGTCGCCTGCGGTCGAAGCTTCGGAGCTTGTCTGGGACGTTGCGTCGGTCTGCCGCTCTCCAAACGGCGGCAGCAGCCCCTTGTGCCAGGCAAACAAACCCGCAAAAAGCAAAACAAGGACCGCACCGACCAGACATAGTTTTTTTATCTGCAAAGACATGCCAAACATATACCTGCCGCGCTGTTCCTTGTCCAGCAAGCAGACTTGCGCGTGCAGGTTTTTCACAATTTTTCACAGGTAATGCGGCTCATTAGAGCGCCTATGCCGACGAGTGAGGCAGCGGAGCATCCCTGACCGCCAAATGCAACTTTTCTGACCGGCGTTTTATGCCGGGTCACACCCTGCGGCTTGCGGCACTTGTCTCATTTTAAGCTTTA